>JAFZDG010000224.1 GCA_017561285.1 Bacteroidaceae bacterium | reverse complement strand
CCCCATTCGAGAAGGCACTGCACATTGAGGGCTGCGATTGGATTATCTCAATAGGCAAAGATGGTTTTATTAACCGCTTGGATTATGGCACATTGAGTATGATGCCCGATGGAGCTTCTTTGCGACCAAACTTCTGGCGAGCCCCTACCGAAAATGATTGGGGAGCACAGCTACACAAACGTTTTGCTGTGTGGCGCAACCCTCAATTCAAATTGATATCGATAGATTATAAAGTAGAAAATGGCATAGCCATCATCAACACGCTTTATGATATACCTGCAGCAAAAGCTCAAATGAAGATAGACTATGCCATCAATGGTGAAGGAGAGATCGCTGTTACGCAAACAATGCACACCACTGCAGGAGCCGAAGTAGCAGAGCTATTCCGTTACGGTATGCGTATGGAAATGCCGGCAAGATATAATATGGTAGAATACTATGGTCGCGGAGAGGTAGAAAACTATAGCGACCGCAAGAGCTGTGCTCCGATAGGCCTATATCGCCAAGCAGTAGATGAAATGTACAACGACAAAATGGCACGCCCTCAAGAATCGGGTACACACAGCGACCTTCGCTACTTCAAGATACTCGATAGCACCGGAGCCGGATTGCGTATCATTGCCTCTACCCCCTTCTCTGCCTCAGCATTGCCCTACTCCATCGAGTCACTCGACCTATCGCTCAACGACTATCGCCGTCACTCGGGAGAATTACAACCCGATGGCAAGACTCACATATGCTTCGACCTGGTGCAACGAGGGCTGGCAGGATTTGATTCTTGGGGAGCACAGCCGCTTGAACCATACAAAGTGAAATATCAAGATTACACCTTCCAATTTATACTATCGCCTGTAAGATAACAAGATAATATCCACTAAAAATACCTCCAGATATTAAAGTGCCCCTATAAGTTTTAGAACAAATAGGGGCACTTTTTCTCTTTATAGAGATGTCCTTATTACTCAAGAAGCATACTCGGCCTAATTACAAGTAGTAACGGAATCCAAGACCAACAGAGTTCAATATACCAAAATGCACAGAGCCAAACGAATTTTCAGGCAAATATGCATGGAATATGTTATCAAAATTCAAACAAAGTCCTACATGTTTTGAGGGCTTAAACTCAAAAGCAATCACATTGAGTCCCACAGAAAGAGCACCTAATGCAAAGTCTTTTCCTGTTATGAAACCACCGCCAAATGTAAGTTCGGGTGTATAGTAAAAATTATCTAACAGTTTGACATAATAAGATAAACTGGGAGAAAGGGTAAGTATTGTAACATCAGCCGCAAAATTACATGAAAGCTCGGCTCCAATGCGAAAATTATTGGCAACAAAATATGCATATTCGGGAAGTACTGCATAGGTTAAAGCATTAAGATTGCCATCCTCATGAGTAAAAGTTGTGGCACCAATATTAAAACTTCCTCCCACATACATTTCACCCTTCGTTTGAGCAGAAACATTAATTGCAAATACAGCACTTAGGCAAAGCAATGAAATAATAATTTTTCTCATAATGTTTATTTTTTGTTTGTTATTAATAAATGTCAATGTTGTTTTGTATGATATCGATATCTAACCACACCATTAGTAAACATTAGGTATATAGTCAACATCACATATTACTTAATGCAAAAGTATGTAAATTCTATATTGTATCCTAAACAACATTGTTTACATTTCGATATACATTTCGATATTTCTGTTATTTTTTCACACATAGCAAGATAAAATGCAACAGAAAATAGAGATAGTGTACCAAAAAAACAGATATAAATATATAAAAAATCCCTATGTAGTACTCTACACAGGGAAGATATTGCTATCGCTCTTGGCGAGTGATAAGAGAAATTGTTTTATCAAAGCCCAACAATTCTTTGTCAGTCCATACCACCACCGAGAGCATGGAAGAGAGAGATAACACCTTGTATCTCTTCATAACGGTCGGATACTTGCATCAACTCGGCTTGCAACAGATTTTGTTGCGCTGTAAGTACCTCCAAGTAGTTGGCACTACCATGCTTCATCAATAGGCGGGTATTCCATATAGCAGCTTGCAAGTTCACAATTTGTTTCTTTCCTATTTCTATACGTTTACGAGCAGTCTGCCATTGCATCAGGGCATTGTTTACCTCTGCACCGGCATCCAAAAGGCTTTGACGGAATAGCAACAAAGCCTCTTCTTGTTGCGCCTCGGCAATTTTGAGTCGAGCTATATTATTACCCTGATTGAGCAATGGTTGCACCAAAGAACCGATAGCATTGAGCAACCATCCCGAAGGATTGGTTATCGTAGCACCATTGTTTGTCCATCCGGCCGAACCACCAAGCGAGACAGTAGGATAAAAAGCTGCACGAGCCGCATTGGAGGCATAGAAAGCCTCGGCAAGAGCATACTCGGCCTGACGCACATCGGGACGGAAACTCAACAACTGTAAAGGGATACCAACCGACAACTCCTCGGGGAAAGTCTGTTCATTAAGTTTTCCACGTTGCAACATAACAGGAGCCATACCCAACAACACCGACATAGAGTTTTCTTGCTCTATAATGCGACGTTCAAGAGTCAATACCGATGCTTCTACATTGAGACGGTTGGCTTTTG
>JAFZDG010000223.1 GCA_017561285.1 Bacteroidaceae bacterium | reverse complement strand
TCTTAAATAGTACTCTTTGTGGTAAGACAGAGCAACCAACAACTGCCCCAAATGACACAACAAAACAAGCAAACTCGGATGTACTTGGCTCTACACTTGGAGGTCTGCTCAATGGTGCATTGGGCAATAGTACGTCATCGAGCAATTCTCAATCTGCCGATGATCCTTTGGCATCTGTATTAGAGAATGTTATTGGTGGTATTATTGCCGAAGTAACAGAATTTACCGTTGCCAATCTTGAGGGTAATTGGGTATATGTAGCCCCCTCTTGTAAGTTTCTTTCTGAAGATTTGCTTATGTCGGCCGGTGGCGATATTGCTGCCGTTCAATTGTCCGAAAAATTAAGCCCTATATATACAAAGTTGGGTTTCACAACACAAACTTTTGGTTTTACCTTTGATGCCGAAGGTGCTTTCACAATGACCTATGCAAAGATACCTTTGTCGGGAACTGCAACACAAACCGAGGAGAAAGGTGTTTTTACCCTTGAGTTTGTAAAGTTAGGTACAAAGGCTTTAGCTACCACTCCTGCCCATTTTGAGGTAGTGGGAGATAAGATGGTTGTGCTTTTTGATGCCGATAAATTTGTAGCTTTGTTCCGTTCGGTTGTGAGCAAGTTGGGCATTACAACACTCAATACGGTATTTGAGTTGGTCGATAACTACGATGGTGTTCTTGTTGGTTTTGAAATGAAAAAGAACTAAAACAACTCTCACATATTGCCCTAAACAAAAAGAGGCTGCGCCGAAAAATTTTGGCTCAGTCTCTTTCTGTTTAATGAGTGATATTGATAATCAGGTGGTTAAACGGTGCTTCGCAGTCTTGTTCGGTATGATTACATACGTTTACATATCTCCTCGTTGGTAAAAAGGGTAAAGATAGGCTTGCCATCGGGGGTATAGTTGGGTGTGGATAGGGCAAAAAGATCGCCTATGAGTTGTTCCATTTCGGTGGGCGATAGTACTTGTCCTATGGGTAGTGCTGCTGCTTGTGCCAGCGAGATGGCAATGCGCGTGAAAAGGTCTTCGGCAAGATTACTTTCGTTGCTCTCGGCTGCTTCAAACAACTGTTCGAGTAATGTACATATATCAATACCTTCAATTCCGGCCGGTAATCCACACACCGAGTATGTGCCTCCACCCATATCCGATAGGTCAAATCCCAACTGGTTTAAGGCCGGTTCTACTTCATTGAACAAGGCTGCCTGCGCCTGAGTGAGTTGTATGAGTTGAGGATATAGTATTTGTTGCGAGGGGAGGGCTTGGGTTTCCATACGTCGTTGCATATATTGCTCAAAGAGTACACGCATATGGGCACGATGTTGGTCAACCAAGAGCAGTCCGTTTTTGGAGGGGGTAACAATATATCTACCCTTAAACTGCATATATAACGATGGTGCTTGAGACGATTTGGTCTCTATATTGAGTCTCGATTGTATATATTCATCATCTTGGCACTCGGTCGTAACTTTGTGTATAGGCGAAGTGAAAGGGGTATTTATCAGCTTTTCGTCCGCAACATTGTTGTCATCGGCTGTTGGAATATCGTTTTTGGTTGTCGTAAAGCCTTCATACAACTTTTGCCAATCATATTCCGGTCGCTTGTTGTTACTGCAGCGACTGGATGTATTGAATGGGTTGTATGACGGATTAAATCCTTTGGAGGGAGGGGTAATGTGCGAGCCGGGAGTATAGGCCGGAATGTCGGGTGCATCGTCCATATCGAAATCAATAGAGGGGGCTGCACAGAATTTGCCCAATGCTTCTTTTACGGCTGCCAACACAATAGGCCACATAGCCTGCTCGTTTTCAAACTTTATCTCGGTTTTGGTGGGATGAATATTCACATCAATCGTATCGGGCGCAACATCAAAGTTGATGAAGTAGTTGGGCATCTCATTCTGAGGTATTAGCTCCTCATACGCTTTCATTACCGCTTTGTGAAATCCCGGATGGCGCATATAGCGACCGTTAACAAAAAGGTATTGTAGTGCGCCACGTTTACGGGCCGCTTCGGGCTTACCTACATATCCCGTAAGGGTTACAATCGAAGTAGAAGCCTCAACGGGTAGCAGTTGTTGATTGAGACTCTTTCCGAACAGCGAAACAATACGTTGGCGCAAAGAGCCGGCAGGAAGACGGTGCAACTCGTTGTCGTTGTGAATGAGTACAAATTCTACCTCGGTATTGACCAACGCCATACGCTCAAACTCGTTGACAATATTGCTCAACTCTACTTGATTGCTCTTCAGGAATTTGCGCCGGGCCGGCACATTGAAGAAGATATTTTTGATAGAGAAGTTACTACCAACAGGTGCTGTTATAACCTCCTGCGACTCGCATTGCGATGCAGCGATACGAAGACAAGTTCCTACTTCATCTTCGGCTCGGCGGGTGCGCAATTCGACTTGTGCAATGGCTGCTATAGAGGCCAGTGCTTCTCCGCGAAATCCCATCGTGCGCAGTGAGAAAAGATCTTCGGCTTGACGTATCTTTGAGGTTGAGTGTCGCTCAAATGCCAATCGAGCATCGGTAGGCGACATACCACAGCCGTTGTCTATCACTTGAATGAGTGTGCGACCGGCATCTTTAAGTATGATTTGTATCGATGTGGCTCCGGCATCTACTGCATTCTCAACAAGTTCTTTGATGACTGAGGCCGGTCGTTGTATAACCTCTCCGGCAGCAATCTGGTTGGCCACCGAGTCGGGTAGAAGGTGTATGATGTCGCTCATTTGCTGTTGGTGTAATGATAATTACAAGTTAAATTGGTGTGTGGTTGAATTGCGTTGCTCCTCATCGTTTTGAGTGCCTTCCTTAAAGCGGCGGAAGATGTCGTCTTTGTCAATGGGCCGGCGATCATCGTACCATACATAACGCGAAAGGAACATAGTCTCGGGGGTGAGCAGTTCGAGAGGATACATCTTGCCCTTTACCGATGGCCACATAACAATTTTCTTCATCTCGTTCTTCTCCAAGAATATGTTGAGGAAACTTGATTCGGAACTAAGCATACCGGTAATGGTTGAGTCGCTCTCTTGCGGGTATAGTATAGCCAAAACATTGCCCAATGTCTCTATTCGGCGCAACTCATTCTCTTCAAAAAAGGCTTTTATTTCATTACCCTCCATCTGATCGTAATAGTTACCACCTTTGTGTTGTGTGGCTAAACTACGATTGATGATATGTGCCCAGTCGATGGTAGAGTCGTTGAAAAACATACGTATCGTGTCGCCAAAAATTTGTTGTTCGCCACTCCATAAAATGGGTTTGGTGTACATCACAAGACAGCTATCACGCTCGGTGTATTGCAATGAGTCGCACACACCTTGTGCATCTATACGATAGAGACGAACACCATAGTATGCACGTAGTATTCGGGTTGAATCGGTATCGACAAATGATAGCAGTGTATCGGCGTGCATATAGAGTGTGTCTTTGCGAGAGAACTCCATAACCTTGGCACTATCGGTTGCAAATGTATAGTCGGTCAGCTCGTTGTAGAATCCATATTGACCTTCCATGATAACAGATTGTGCCGAATCAATGAGAAACATATTGCCAAATGCCTCACCCAATCCATTCTTACGGTCGTAGTAGAGGGTATCGCCTGTAAGCATTTTGCGGTCGCCCATCAATTTTGAACGCTCCAACAACATAGCTTGGTCGGTGTTGGTGTCATACCATCCATGTGTTGTATAGATGGTGTTGCTGTCCGATACTATTGTAGAGGGGCCAAAAAGGTAGCTTATTTTGGTATCAGTGTTATATCGCAATGTGTCGGAGTAGATTACATAATCTTCGTTGGTGAGTACCACATCAAAGTTAAATATGGCATCTTTGGTCGAGGTTGAGTATTCTCCATATACCGACACCAGTTCGTTTTTCTCATCTACAATCGAGCCTCCTACAAAGTAATAGCCGATATTATCGGTCATATCGTAGTTGAGGCTGTCGGTATAGAGTGTGACGTTACGATTGATCATACGCACGTTTTTGCGTAGCTCGGCCAGTTGCTCTTTGCCATCGTAATATAGAACATCGCTATAGATAAAGAGCGTATCGCCTTGTTCCATACGAACATTGCCAAAGGCATCGAATGAGTTGTTCTTTTCGTAAAAATAGGCACTGTCGCAATACATATACATACTATCTTTCCTAAATCGCACATTGCCATGCAGTACACGATAATCGGCACTCTTTTCGGCATCGAAAGTGAGTGAATCGGCATTCAACAGGTGTACTTTTTCTTTGCTGCTCGACGGGGTGGACGATGGCTGTACTTGAGATATACCCATCACCGACACTGCCGTAAGAATAAGAAATACGATAGGAAATATACGCGACTTAGTCATATGTAGTGCTTATAATCAGTTCTCTTTTATCCAACCTTCGTATTTAAAGTCGCAGTTGCGCCAACCCTCTTTGATGCGCACAAAGGTATCGCGACGTTTTTTCTCAATCCACTCTTGCAAGATTTTGGCACGTTTTTGAGCCTCAAGCATATTGGCAATGACCTGATAGTCGTTTACAAGGTCGGCTTTGTGTGCCTCTCTACGTGAGTGAAGTTTTATCAACATTACCACCTCTTTGTTGTTTTTGACATCGATGGTAGTAATGGGCTTCGAAACCTCTCCTTCCTTGAGGGTAGCTACGGTCTTGGCTATGTCTTGAGGTAGCTCACGCATTTCAAATCTTGTCGATCCGGTGTTTGCATTACTCATCAATCCCTTGTTATAACGGGTTTCTTTATCTTGCGAAATGTAAGGTGCGGCCTCTTCAAAGGTAAATTTCTCTGTGCTAATATCGTTGCGAACAGAGTCGAGCAGATGTATGGCTGCTTCAATATCCTTATTCGATACACGAGGTTTGAGCAGGATGTGACGGCAATTGATTTGGTCGCCACGTTTCTCTATCAGTTGTATGATGTGATATCCAAATTCCGTTTCAACAATTTTAGAGACTTTTTTGGTGTCGTTGAGATTGAATGCAACCGCAGCAAACTCCGGTGCCAATGTACCTTTGCTTACGAATCCCAATTCACCACCACGCATAGCTGTACCGGGGTCTTCTGAGTGTAGAATGGCAAGAGTCGAGAATTCACGTTCACCCGAGTTTACTTGCTCCGAGAACTCTCTCAATTGAGCCTTTACATTGTCTATTTCTTGTTGAGGTACTTGTGGATAGATAGCAATGACTTGCACCTCTACTTGCATAGGGATGGTAGGAAGGCTGTCTTTGGGTAGTGTGTTGTAGAACTTACGTACTTCGGCGGGGGTGGTTTTTACGTCACTTACCAGCGTACGTTGTACCTCTTGTACAATATTGTTGTTGCGAACATACTCTGCCAACTCTTCTTGTATCTCTTTGAGAGGTTTGCGGAAATACTCTTCTACCTTCTCTTTCGAGCCCAGTTGGTCAATAAAATAGTTGATACGCATATCTACCTCTTGGTTTACTTGGCTCTCGGGTACGATGATTGTATCGAGTTTTGCTTGGTGCAAATACAATTTTTGTACTGCAATCATTTCGGGTATGACGCAATAGGGATCACCTTCTATTTTCACACCGTCATACTTCATTTGTTGTATCTGTGTCTCTACCTCCGAGCGGTATATAGGCTCATCTCCAACTACCCATACAACCTCTTCGATGATATTGTTTTGCGCAACTTGCGCAACAACGGTTGTGATAACACTACATAGCGCACAAATTATAAATGCTATCTTCTTCATATATTATTACAATTATTCTGCGGTTAATTTAACATCATATCGCTCAATTGTACCATCGGCAATAGCCTCTTGGTAAAGAGCCTGTTCAAGTTCACGATTAAATGTTATGCGGCGTTCGTTGAGCAGTATCTCTGTAATGCGTTGGCGTGCTACCTCATAGGGCATAATATCTCCTGCATACATACAGCTATCTATGTAGAGCAGATATATCATATCGTTACCCTTGTGTTCAAACATTTTTTGTGGTACTATGACCGATGTATTACTGTCAAACTCATAAGGAATATTATCTTTAATATCATCGGTAAATACCCAGCGGTCGAGAAAATAGTCGTATCCTATTGCATTTTTTACGGCATACTTTTCAATCTCCTCAACACCTTGTTTGCCGGCCGAAGCTACCCATTTGCGCAACGCTTGCAATTGAGGTGCTTGGGTGGGTACTTTCAGAAAAACTCCTTTGGCTATATCGCGTTGTAACTTGAACTCGCCTTTGTGGGCTGCATAGAACGCTTGAATGGTATCTTCTGACAATTCGGCTGCAAGTCGCTCGTCCGAAAGTCTTTTACGGTATTCATAGGCATACAAATCACGTCTATACTCCTCTACCAAGTTGTTGAGATGCTCGGTATGGGTAAGGTTCTTGCATGCCACATCGTAGATAAGTTGCGATGAAATCCATTCATCGACATAGTTCTTTACAAACAAAGCTCGTGCCGAGTCGTTGAGTCCGGCCGGTATCTCTGTTGTTATTTCTTCGATGGTGAGCACATATTTTCCTACCCTTGCGACAATGTTTTGCGAGGTTTCATGTTTACCGTAACATCCCCATACCAATAGTATGAGGATGCTACATAACGATATTAAAAATATTTTTTTCACGCTATAATCTTGTTTCGTCAGTAAATGTACGACGAAAAAATCGAAGATATTTTTTACTTAATAGTTTTTAAGACATCTTCATTTACAACAACATTGGCTTTCTTGTTGAGTTGCTCTACCCACAATTTCTCGAGGTATTCTTGATAATCGGCAGTGACTTGTCCGCGTACGTCAAGGAAGCTTTCGGGTGCTTTCAGTGTTTTGCCCGACAAGAATACTACGGGTAACTCTTCATTGCGTTGTGCTTGAGCACCGCCAAAGATGAGTTCATCGACAAACTTGTTATCACCCTCAACATACAAGCCGTTGTCTATTGATACCAAAATGGTAGAGTCGGTATTGAAGGTTGTGTCTATGGCTACTGCTAAGTTGCTGTTTTTATTTTTCTTGATAAACTTTTTCACCTCTTTCATTACGCTATCGTTGGTGCAACTTATCACCATACCTTTGTAGCGAGGACGGTCCCATGTATATTTCTTCTTGTTTTTCTTAAAGAATTTCTCTAAGCCTTTGATATCCGATGTGGCTTTTTCCCATACCTCACGATTGCTTATCTCAAAGAGAAGCATACCATCGCGATATTCGTTGATGAGGTTGCGATATTCGGGATATTTTTCTGAAAGAGCAGCTGTTTCAATCTCTAACAAATCGGCTTCGGCTTTGCGTTCAATCTCAGCCATAATAACGGCCTTAACATCGTGACCGGGAACCAAACGACGAGATTTGAGCGATGCGGCAAGGTCTTTCGATGTGATTTGTTTGTTGGCATAGGTGGCCAATACGAGGTCTTGTTGAGCAAGTGTAGCCAATGCTGTAGAGTCGATGGCTGTACCACACAAAGATAGGGCAGTCTCTACCATCATATCGTTTATTTTGTAGTTGTTCTCGGCTTTGAGCTTGTTCATAAGAACAGTGCGTCCCATACTGCCACGCTCATCACGTGTAAGACGTTGTTGCAACTCTCCACGCATTTCATCAAATGAACGCACACTGCGAGAGTCGTTCAATCTTACGATGTGATAGCCATATGACGAGCGAACAGGAGCCGCTATTTTGCCCACTTCCAATGAGAATGCAGCATCCTCAATCTCTTTTACCAAGTCACCAGCCGATACCCAAGGCAACTCACCGCCCCGCATAGCATTTGATTGGTCGTTAGACTTTTCGCGAGCCATTGTTACAAAGTCTGCACCGGCCATAAGGTCGTTGTATATAGCCTCTGCTTCGGCTTTCTTTTGAGCCTCAACTTCGGGCGATGCATCGCGAGGAACCATCAAGAAGATATGTGCGCAAAGACGCTCACCTTGGTCGGCACGTACATTATGTACTTTGATAATGTGATAGCCGAAGCGAGTCTCTACAGGTTCTGAAATTTCACCGGGATTCATAGAGAAAGCTACTTTCTCAAAAGAGTAAATGAGTCGGCCTCCTTTTACATAGCCGAGGTATCCGCCGCGAGCTTGCGAGCCGGGATCCTCTGAGTATTGTTGGGCAAGGGCTGCAAAATCTTCGCCGGCTTTAGCTTTGGCTGCTACTTCTTGAGCCTTGACCAGCGCTGCTGCACGACTCTCTTCGGTAGGCATTTGGCCTGCTGAGATGAGGATGTGACTTATTTCAACATTCTTTGCGTAGTTGTCATATGCCTCTTTCAAGAGCGCCTCTTCGGTAGCTCTATCGGCCAAGTAGGGCTTGGCTAACTCTTTGCGGTAGCCATTCAGCTCTGTGATAAAAATATCGGTAGTGTCTATACCGGCCTTCTCTGCTGCATCTACTTTCAGTTTGTAGTTGATAAAGAGTGGCATATATTCTTCCAAGCTGTTTATGTCAACTTGTTGCTTGTTGTTTTTATGGTAGATATATTCAAACTCCGATTTGGTGATTTCTTTACCATTGATATTCATCAAGACTTCGTTGTCTTGAGCAAATGCATTTGTACAAATACCGGCTGCGATGAGTGCAGCCATCATCCAGTGTTTTCTCATTTCGATACTTTTATTTTTTTTACAAATGTGTTTCTGTTACTTTATTTTATAAAACGAGGACAACAAACAAAAAATTGTCTGTCGCCCCGTTAATATAACTTATAAAATCTTTACAAAACTCATTATTGACCACGGCTATAGTTGGGAGCCTCGCTTGTGATGTTTACATCGTGAGGATGGCTCTCTGCAACACCGGCGTTGGTGATGCGGGTAAACTTGGCCTTATGCAATTCGTCCATATTGTGCGCTCCACAATAACCCATACCTGCACGCAATCCACCAATCATTTGATAAACGACCTCGTACAAAGAGCCTTTGTAGGGAACACGTGCTGCAATACCCTCAGGTACAAGTTTCTTGGCATCCATCTCGTCGGCTTGGAAATAGCGGTCTTTCGAGCCTTTTTCCATAGCTTCAAGTGAGCCCATACCGCGATAAGACTTAAACTTACGACCATTGTAGATGATAGTCTCACCGGGCGATTCTTCTACACCGGCCAACATACCGCCCAACATAACAGAGTATGCTCCGGCTGCAAGAGCCTTCACTATATCGCCCGAGTAGCGAATACCACCATCGGCAATCAAGGGTACTCCGGTACCTTCAAGGGCTTTGGCAACATCATAAACAGCTGAGAGTTGGGGAACACCAACGCCGGCAATTACACGAGTTGTACAGATTGAACCCGGGCCAATACCTACTTTCACACCATCAGCACCAGCTTCTACAAGGTACTTGGCAGCCTCGCCTGTTGCAATGTTACCTACAACAACATCGAGATTGGGATATTTGGCTTTTACGGCCTTGAGTATAGTCACTACACCCTTGCTATGACCGTGTGCTGTGTCGATAACGATGGCATCAACACCGGCAGCTACAAGTGCGTCAACACGCTCCATTGAGTCGCCTGTAACACCTACACCTGCTGCTACGCGAAGTCGTCCCAATTCATCTTTACAAGCGTATGGTTTGTCTTTGGCTTTGGTTATATCTTTATATGTTACAAGACCTACCAAATGATTGTCTTTGTCAACAACCGGTAGTTTTTCTATCTTGTGCTTTTGAAGAATGTCGGCTGCCTCGTGTAGATCGGTCGATTGTGTTGTTGTAACCAAGTTTTCTTTGGTCATTACATCGTCAACAAGCGAGTTGAGATTGCGCTCGAAACGGAGATCTCGATTGGTTACGATACCTACCAATTTACCCTCTTCATCAACTACGGGGATACCTCCGATGTGATACTCTTTCATCATATCAAGGGCATCGCGCACTGTAGAGCCGCGTGTGATGGTTACAGGGTCATAAATCATACCATTTTCAGCACGCTT
>JAFZDG010000222.1 GCA_017561285.1 Bacteroidaceae bacterium | reverse complement strand
GCGGTTTGATAGTCGATAGGTATGCGCTCTTCATATACACGACATCCGGTATTGCTTTGCTTACAGATATGCAACAACTCCGAAGAGAGACCATCCGATATATCCATCATAGCTGTTGGGGTAATACCTGCTGCGTCAAGTGCTTTTATAATGTCGCGACGTGCCTCGGGCTTGAGTTGACGCTCCAAGAGATACTCTTTACCACCAAATTCGGGTGTAAAATCGGTTTGACCGGCAAATGCTACTTTCTCACGTTCAAGCAGTTGCAAGCCCATATAAGCAGCGCCCAAGTCGCCACTTACGCACACAAGATCATTCTCCTTAGCACCGTTGCGATACACAATCTTTTCCTTATCGGCTTCGCCTATACAAGTAATGCTGATGGTAAGACCGGTCATAGAAGAGGTTGTATCGCCACCTACAATATCGACATTATAATTGGCACAAGCCAATCGGATACCGGAATACAACTGCTCCATATCTTCGACCGAGAAGCGCTTCGATACTCCCAACGAAACAGTGATCTGCTTCGGTGTACCATTCATAGCATATATATCCGAGAAGTTGACTACTGCGGCTTTATATCCCAAGTGTACTAAGGGTACATAGGTAAGGTCGAAATGTACGCCTTCGAGTAGGAGGTCGGTTGTAACAAGCGTCTCTTTGCCACCGTAATGCAATACAGCAGCATCATCGCCCACACCTTTGAGCGATGACTCATTCACAAGAGGCATCTCTGAGGTGAGTAGGTCTATCAAACCAAATTCACCCAATGATGCTATTTCTGTTCGCTTTACCTCTTCCATTTAGCACTCTGTTACAAGTTCTTGCATAATGCGTGTCATAAGGGGTTGAGCCGCATTGGCTGCCTTTTGCACATCCTCGTGCGAACACTTCTCAACGATGCCCTCTACACCCAGGTCGGTAATAACAGAGATGGCAAATACCTCCATCTCGCCATGACGAGCTACGATTACTTCGGGTACGGTACTCATACCTACTGCATCACCACCGATGCGGCGGAAATAGCGATATTCGGCAGGTGTTTCAAAAGTAGGGCCTGAAGTACCCACATACACACCATGTTGAACTTTGATACCGCAACGATCGGCAATTTCGTTGGCTTTAGCAATAAGACGGGGAGAGTATGCCTCACTCATATCGGGGAAGCGAGTACCCAACTCTTCGTGGTTTTTGCCACGCAACGGATGCTCGGGGAAGAGGTTGATATGGTCGGTTATGATCATAATATCGCCTACCTTGAAGTCGGGGTTCATACCACCGGCTGCATTCGATACAAAGAGTGTCTTTACACCCATAGCCTTGAATACACGCACCGGGAAGGTAACTTGTTTCATATCGTATCCCTCATAATAGTGAAAACGACCTTGCATAGCAAGCACCTCTTTACCACCCAATTTTCCGAAAATGAGTTTTCCACTATGACCTTCAACAGTTGACAGAGGGAAGTGGGGTATTTGCTCGTAGGGTATCTCTATTTTGTCAGTTATTTCATCGGCAAGGTGGCCAAGACCTGTACCCAGAATGATACCGGTTTCGGGACGATAGCTTACCATAGTCTTGAGATAAGCTGCTGTTTGATTAATTTTGTTCAACATAAATATTCGTATTTAATGGGTTATTACTCTATAATACTATTGAGCAAACAAAGTTAGCAAAAATCGCTCAAATAATCGATATAAGAATTGCAAATTATATGCAACAACCTATTTTGATAATTCTTTAATGACCGAGATGATTTTGTGTGACCGCCCTGATTAACAACATATTTTCGTCATATTTATAGAATATAGGATGCGGTTCGGTAGAAAAGTTCAAGTAAACTTGCTTTTCTTCGCTCACCTTTCACTATATTTATAGAATATAGGATGCGGTTCGGCAGAAAAGCCAAGTAAACTTGCTTTTCTTCGCTCACCTTTCACTATATTTAAGCCTATTATTGGCAACTTTTGCTAACTTTGTTCTCTATTATAACAAATACTACCATGAAAAAATTTCTCTTAATCACACTCTGCAGCATTATTACTCTATGCCTAATGGCACAGACTATTTATGACGTAAAAAGATATATTATCATCGAAGGTTATTTTTTCGATGAAATACCCGTTTCAACAGATAATATAACTAAAATACACTCTTTGCAAACACCCGGTGGTACAACAGCTTGGGTTATGGTATTTTCTGAACCATTACCACACGAAGCTATCAAATATGCCATCCCCAAAGAACAAGTTCCCGAAGGCGATTTACTATTGGAACGCTACCATGAAGCGATAGAGAACTCGATGGGTATTTCACTTGCCATAGCCGAAAATATACTGAATGAGGGCGAAAAATTTCCCCAATTTGTAGCAACAGACATCGATGGGAAAGAATGGAGTAATGACGATGTTAAAGGCAAAGTAATGGTCCTCAATCTATGGTTTACCGGATGTGCTCCATGTCGTGCCGAAATGCCTGAATTATCGACTTGGAAAGATGAAATGCCCGATGTAATGTTCTTTTCATCAACTTACGAAAATGCTAATAGAGCAAAACCTATTCTCGAAGCGCAAAAGTTCAATTGGATAGCATTGGTAAACGACACTCAGTTTAAAAAATATGTGGGAGCCAAAGGATATCCAATGACTATTGTTATAGACAAAAATGGTATTATCGCCAAGATTGAATATGGCACATCTCCTATGCAGAGAGAGGAGTTGAAAGCAACCATTCAACAACTACGATAACAGCTCATAAACGATGTAATAAAAAGGTCATTAAATACCCACATCTACCGACAAGAGTGCTTGCCAGCGGTTGTTGCTCAGATAGTCGGCCGATGCTCCGGTGGCATAGTTGTACGAGAGGTCGGCATGTATCTTGAGATTGTGTCCGATAAAATATTTTGTCAGAACAACCGTTGCCTGGTTTTTGCTATCATATCCTTCGTAGGCTGCTGTAGAAGCATCGGGGAGTAGGGTAGAGTGACGGAGACCTACTTCCCAATCGTACTTAAAGGTGTAACTGGCTTGCACATTCACACCCCATCCGGTATAGATGTGTTGCGACACCTCTCCGGCATTGTTTGTTACGGCGGTATTGTTGCATATACGTCCCATCACATCGGTATAGAAAGCAAAGCCACGATATTTGAAAATAAGGTCGGCAAACCACGACTGCATCGACCTACGATTATTATCATCGAGCAAAGCCCCCCTTTGACCTTGTACACGACAGGCCTTGTCGTTATAACTATATGCACCGCCAAGAGCCAGTTTGGGCGACTCTTCGCGTACATAGCATCCCTCACTTACCTCACCGCGCGAAGCAAATTTTCCGAGTGGATATAGCTCAAGACGGGCCGTATAGGCCAATCCGCTATTTTGCGAAACGGCAAAGTTACGACCATCGCCGGTAGTAATGGAGCCCTTGATGGCATAGTGAAATTGCTTACCTATGCGATTGTGAAACTCGGCAAACAGACCGAAATCGCGGTCGATACTAAACTCCGAGTTGACAATACTTCGGTTGACAAATTGCAAGGCACTCGACGAGTTGATGTTGGCACGACTGCCACGCAACTTAGTCTGGCCTATTCCTATATTGAACGCCGAAGAGGGCACATAGTAGAGCATAGCATCGCGTATGATATTGATGCTTCCGTCGGGCAACTCTTTGGCATCGTAGGGGGCGTAGCCGAGTTGGATAGAGTAGGCCACTTTGGGGGTAAATACGTGACCATCAAATCGCATATGCAAGCGCTTGATGCACGCTTCGGTCTTGTTGATGGCAAAGTTATTGTCGAGCGTAAGCCCCACAAGGCTCTGCATACGCAGTCGCATCGTGAGTTTATATTTATTATCTTTGCTCTGTAAGGTAACGCCTTTACCCACCTCCACATTGGGCATATTGCGCAATATTTCAGTTACTTCGGCATCGGTATAGTAGGTAGTATCGCTATGATTGTCCCCTTGTGCATTAGCTATGACAAACACAAACAACGATAGGAAAAATATAACTATTCTCTTCATAAACATTCTGATTTTATTTATCAACTGAAACCAAGTAAATGGATTTTCTACAATTTCACATTTCACTCAATTTTATGCAAAAATATAAAAATGATTACACAATCTACATTCCTATAATGCCAAAGCCTCGGTTTTAATATTTTTTAGAAAACAAAACACAAAGCAAAGACAATTCGATTCAGCTCCAAAAAGAAAACAGCACCTGAAACCGAGTCCGCTCCATCGCTGCCGACTCACTCGACAACGAACGTCAAGCCATCATCGATGCCATCACACCTGCCCCCGGCGACTCTCTTCGCACCATCTTATCTACAGATTACGAAATAGGGGACACTACACAAGACCTTTCACCTACAAAAAATGCACACCGATTTTGGCATCAAAGCATTTTTATTAGCTCAAAATACACTGCTCAAGCGATTACTTCTTTTATATATCGGTAAAAAATATTAACTTTGCGTGTTTAAAGCAGAGAAAACACAAAGAGTGTATGACTTTTGATGAATTTGGGTTTGAATATGAGATAATGGATGGTCTCGATGCGATGAACTTTCGCGAGGCTACTCCTATACAAGAAAAGGCTATTCCTGTGATAATGGATGGATGTGACCTTATTGCTTGCGCACAGACCGGTACGGGCAAAACTGCGGCGTTTATATTGCCCTTGATGAGCCGACTGTTGGTGAGTGGAAATGAGCAAAATAAAGTGAAGGCTGTCATTATCACACCTACCCGCGAATTGGCTCAACAGATAGACCTACAGTTTGAAGGTTTTTCATACTTTGCACCTATATCGACCGTTGCCGTATCGGGTGGTGGCGATGGTGCATCGTGGGAACAACAGAAACGCGGACTGACACTCGGAGCCGACGTGATTATAGCTACTCCCGGCCGTCTTATCTCGCACCTCAAAATCAGCAACATCGATTTTTCGGGCGTTGAGTATCTTATACTCGACGAGGCCGACCGTATGCTCGACATGGGTTTCTATGACGACATTATGGACATCTGCTCTTATATGCCCAAAGAGCGACAAACGCTGCTTTTCTCGGCTACGATGCCTCCCAAAATACGCCAGTTGGCCAAGAATATCTTGCACAACCCCGTAGAGGTAAGCGTGGCTATATCGAAACCCAACGAAGCCATTGACCAGAGTGCCTATGTGTGCTATGAGGCACAGAAGATAGGCATCATACAGCACTTGTTTGCTCAACCCATCGAAGGTAAAACCATCGTTTTTGCCTCGTCAAAGATAAAGTGCAAGGAAGTTGCATATTTGCTCAAGAAGAAGAAATTTCGCGTGGCTGCTATGCATAGCGATCTTGCTCAAGAAGAGCGCGACAAAGTGATGCTCGACTTCAAGAACAACAAGTTGGACATTCTTGTGGCTACCGATATTGTAGCTCGCGGCATAGATATAGACCAGATAGGCCTGGTCATAAACTATGATGTACCTCGCGACCCTGAAGATTACATACACCGTATTGGTCGCACTGCACGTGCCAATGCCGACGGCAGGGCTATGACCTTTGTTGCCGAAGACGACCAAGTGCGTTTTCAGCGTATAGAACGGTTTCTCGGTTATGAGGTGCGCAAAGAGGCTGTTCCCGAAGAGTTGGGCGAGACTCCACAATATAAGCCTATGCTACCCGATAAAGGTCGCAATCGCAATCGTGGCCGATATCGCAACCACAAGCGCAGAGGACAAACATCACAAACCCACACACCGCAAGAGGGTAGGCCTCAAGAGAGCAAGAACAACCGTAACCACCGCAACAGACGCAAGCAAGCTAAAGGTGGCAACGGTAAAGAGAGTAACAATAACAAGCCTCAATAGGGCTTATGTATGATAAGAATAAACAAAACGAATGATTTCGATAGAAGGACTTACGGTAGAATTCGGCGGTAATCCGTTGTTTGATAACATTACATACGTTGTCAACAAACGCGACCGCATTGCGCTTGTTGGTAAAAACGGTGCAGGAAAGACTACTATGCTCAAGATAATAGCCGGACTGCAAGCTCCCACATCGGGCAGTGTAAATCGTCCGCGCGACTTGTCTATAGGCTATCTGCCGCAACAAATGCAACTGAGCGACACTCGCACTGTGATGCAAGAGGCCGAGCAGGCTTTTGCACACATATTCGAGATGCAACAACGGGTTGACTCAATGAACGAAGAGTTGGCTACCCGCACCGACTATGAAAGCGAAGAGTATCAAGAACTGATAGAGCGTGTTGCAACGGCTACCGAACAACTCACTCTTGCAGGCAGTGCCAACTATCAGGCCGAGATAGAGCGCACCTTGATGGGTTTGGGCTTTTTACGTAGCGATTTCGACCGTCCTACGGCCGAGTTTAGTGGTGGTTGGCGTATGCGCATTGAGCTTGCCAAGCTTCTTTTACAACGCCACGATGTACTGTTGCTCGACGAGCCTACCAACCACCTCGACATCGAGTCTATTCAATGGCTCGAGACTTTCCTTTCCACACGAGCCGGTGCTGTTATGTTGGTGTCGCACGACCGGGCCTTTATCGACAACGTAACAACGCGCACCATCGAGATTTCACTCGGTCGCATATACGACTACCAAGTAAACTACTCGAAATACGTAGTCCTGCGCCAAGAACGTCTTGAACAACAACAACGAGCCTACGAAAATCAGCAAAAGCAAATACAAGATACCGAAGCCTTTATAGAACGCTTCCGTTACAAAGCCACCAAAGCCGTACAAGTACAATCACGCATCAAGCAACTAGAAAAGATAGATCGCATAGAGGTTGACGAAATAGACAACTCGCACATTTCATTGCGCTTCCCGCCGGCACCACGCTCGGGCGATTATCCCATCATAGCCGATGAAGTGCGCAAATGCTATGGCGAACATTTGGTATTTGACCACGCCACATTTACTATCAAGCGTGGCGAGAAAGTAGCATTCGTAGGCAAGAACGGCGAAGGTAAATCGACACTCGTAAAGTGTATTATGGGCGAAATACCTTTTGATGGCTCCTTGAAATTGGGGCACAACGTCAAGATAGGCTATTTTGCACAGAATCAAGCCACCTTGCTCGATGGCTCCATTACCGTATTCGACACCATCGACAGGGTAGCAGTGGGCGACATACGCACCAAGATACGCGATATATTGGGTGCATTTATGTTTGGTGGCGAGGCTTCCGACAAGAGAGTAAGTGTGCTATCGGGAGGAGAGAAAACCCGATTGGCTATGATACGCCTCTTGCTCGAGCCGGTCAACCTGCTCATACTTGACGAGCCTACCAACCACCTCGATATGCGCACCAAAGATGTGCTGAAAAAGGCTATTGCCGAATTTGAGGGTACGGTAATCATCGTATCGCACGACCGCGAATTTCTCGACGGTTTGGTTGAAAAAGTATATGAGTTTGGCGGTGGTCGTGTACGCGAACATCTGGGCGGCATATATGACTTCCTTGAGAAGAAAAAGATAGACTCACTGCGCCAGTTGGAGGTATCGCAAAAGACAGCTGCCAAGAGCGCTCCGGCCGAGAAAAGCGAAGGCAAAATCTCGTACGAAGAGCGCAAAGAGCTGGCACGTCGCATCAAAAAAGCCGAACGCACCGTAACAACCATCGAAGAGGAGATAAGCGGTATAGAGTATGCCATTGATGTGATAGAGAAAAAACTCACCACCCCCGAAGGGGCTGCCGACATGCAACTATACGAAGAACATGGAGCCCTGAAAAAACAACTCGATGAGGTAATGGAGCGATGGGAGAGTGCCACCGAAGAATTGGAAGAACTGAAAAGCCAAAACGAGAAATAAACAGATATATTAACCTTAAAAAAACGAAAGAAAATGATGTCAAAAATGAAGTATCTTTCGATGGCTGTGGCAATTGCCACTATGAGCGCTTGTACTTGCAAGCAAGCCAACGAAACAGTACCCGGTGTTGACTTGACCAGCCTCGACACCACAGTAGTAGCAGGAAACGACTTCTACCAGTATGCTTGCGGTGGATGGATGGCTAAGAACCCCCTTCGTCCCGATCACGCTCGTTTCGGTTCGTTCGACAAACTTATCGAAGAGAACCAAGAGCAAATTCGCGAGTTGTTCAACGAGTTGTCAAAGAGCCAAGCAGCTGCCGGTACCAACGAGCGTAAAATTGCCGACCTCTACAACATGGGCCTCGACAGTACACGCCTCAACAACGAAGGTGCAGCTCCCCTCAAACCCTATCTCGATGAGATTGCTGCTGTAGCTACTCCCGCCGACAAGGCTGCTATGATTGGTAAGTTGCACCGCCGCAACGCTTCGCCCTTCTTTATGGTATATGTAAGTGGCGATGAGAAAAACAGTGCTATGAACATCATTGGTACATATCAAGGTGGTATGAGCATGGGCGACCGCGACTACTACTTGAATGACGATGAGGCTACAGTAGCCGTTCGTGAGGCTTACAAGACTTATGTAAACCGTCTTTTCACACTCTGTGGTTACACCGAGCAAGAGGCTGCTGCTGCCGTTGCTACTGTAATGAAAGTTGAAACAGAGTTGGCTAAGGCTGCATTCTCGCGCGTAGAGCTTCGCAACCCCGAGCTCAACTACAACAAGATGTCGTACGACCAACTCAAAGGCGAGTATAGCAACCTCGATTGGGATGCTTACTTTGCTGCTCTCGGCGTAGAGGCACAAGACGTTGTGGTAGGCCAAAAGAACGCTATGGCTACTGTCAACAACTTGATGGCTACATTGAGTGATGACGAGTTCCGCACTTACCTCGCTTACAATATGATTAACTGTGCTGCCGACTGCTTGAGCGACGACTTCACTGCAGCTCAATTCGACTTCTACGGTCGTGCACTCTCGGGCAAAGAGGAGCAAGAGCCCCGCTGGAAACACGCTCTCGCCGTTCCCAACTCATTGATGAGCGAGGCTGTAGGCGAAATGTATGTCAACAAATTCTTCTCGGCCGAGTCGAAAGAGCGTATGGTAACTATGGTACAAAACTTGGCTACTGCTCTTGGTCAACACATCGACGCCCTCGAATGGATGAGCGACGAGACCAAAGCTCGCGCACACGAGAAACTCTCTACTTTCCACGTTAAGATTGGTTATCCCGATGTATGGCAAGACTACTCAGCCCTCGAAATCAACCCCGAGGATAGCTACCTCGCCAACGCTTTGCGTGCCGTAGAGTTTGAGAACGCCAAGAACCTTGCCGAGGCCTACAAGCCCGTAAACAAAGACAAATGGCTCATCTCGCCCCAAACTGTCAACGCATACTACAACCCCACAACCAACGAAATCTGCTTCCCCGCAGGTATTCTCCAACCTCCTTTCTTCAATGCCGATGCCGACGATGCTGTTAACTACGGTGCTATCGGTGTAGTTATCGGTCACGAGATGACTCACGGATTTGACGACCAAGGTCGCCAATACGACAAGGACGGTAACCTCAACAACTGGTGGCAAAAAGAGGACGAGGAGCGTTTCAACCAACTCGCCGACAAATTGGTAGCCCAATTCGACAAAGTTGTTGTATTGGATGGTGAGAACGGTCCCGTATATGCCAACGGTCGCTTCACTCTCGGTGAGAACATCGCCGACCAAGGTGGTTTGCGCGTAGCATACACAGCCTTCCAAAACACATTGAACGGTGCAGAGCCCGAGGCTATCGATGGCTTCACTGCCAAGCAACGCTTCTACCTCGGTTATGCAGCTTTGTGGGCAGGTAACGTACGCGATGCCGAAATACTCCGTCGCACAACAACCGACCCCCACTCACTCGGTCGCTGGCGTGTAAACGCTACATTGCGCAACATCGAAGACTTCTACCAAGCATTTGGCGTAACACCCGAGAACGATATGTACCTCGCACCCGAGGAGCGTGTAATTATCTGGTAATCAAATCCAACAAGGAGACAAAAGGCTGCAAAGTCTTACCCCCTTACAGTACACTATCTATCCCCATTGCCACCACCGTACGCAAGGTGGTAGTAAACGAGAGATAATAGTAGTTTCGCATAACTGATAGCATAGGTTGCACTCCTCACCGTGGGTGCAACCTATATTTTTTATAATCATCTGCGAGTGACAAAACGTCACAATGTCATATTATTTACATAAATATTGTCATTTGTTTTTGCGATTACTTGTTTGGCATAATATTTGTCATACATTAATAAGAATTGATAATACAACGAACAACTGTCGCAATGCGGCGTTAATACTTAAAACAATAACAATATGAAGATAAATGAAATAATAGCTCGAGAAATTCTCGACTCGCGAGGTAATCCTACTATAGAGGTGGATGTGATACTTGATAATGGTGTATTGGGACGTGCTGCTGTGCCTTCGGGTGCATCGACCGGCGAAAATGAGGCGCTGGAAATGCGCGATGGCGATAAAGGTCGCTATGGCGGCAAGGGCACGATGCGGGCGGTTGAGAATGTCAACACCATTATAGCTCCAGCATTGGTAGGTCGCTCGGCTTTCCGCCAACGCGAAATAGACAATGTGATGCTTGAGCTTGATGGCACACCCAACAAGAGTAAGTTGGGTGCCAATGCCATACTCGGTGTGTCGCTTGCAGTGGCGCGTGCCGCTGCCAAGTCGTTGGGTATGCCGTTGTATCGCTACATAGGCGGCGTAAATGCCCACATTATGCCTGTACCTATGATGAATATCATTAACGGCGGCTCGCACAGCGATGCGCCTATTGCCTTCCAAGAGTTTATGATACGCCCCATAGGAACCAATTCGTTCCGCGAAGGCTTGCGCATGGGTGCTGAGGTGTTTCACGCCTTGAAAGCCGTACTGAAAGAGCAAGGCTTGAGTACTGCCGTAGGCGATGAAGGTGGCTTTGCACCGGCATTGGAGAGTACCGAGGCGGCACTCGATGCCATTATGGCAGCTATACGCCGAGCCGGATATGAACCTTATGAGGATGTGACTATTGCACTCGACTGCGCGGCATCGGAGTTCTACCACGATGGCGTGTATGACTATACCAAGTTCGAAGGTAAGAAGGGTGTAAAACGCACCTCGACCGAGCAGGTGGAGTATCTGGCAAACCTCATCGACCGTTATCCCATAGACTCCATAGAGGATGGTATGAGCGAAAACGATTGGGAGGGTTGGGCACAACTCACCGCTCGCATAGGCTGTCGTTGTCAACTCGTAGGCGATGACCTCTTTGTTACCAATGTTCACTACTTGAATGAGGGTATCAGTCGCAAGTGTGGTAACTCTATTCTAGTAAAGGTAAACCAGATAGGAACGCTCAGCGAAACACTCGATGCCATAGAATTGGCGCAACGCAATGGCTATACAGCCGTCATCTCGCACCGCTCGGGCGAGACCGAAGATACAACCATTGCCGACCTTGCCGTAGCTACCAACAGCGGACAGATAAAGACAGGCTCACTCTCGCGAAGTGACCGTATGGCCAAATATAACCAGTTACTTCGCATCGAAGAGGAGTTGGGTTCGGTAGCAAAATATGGATTCTGAAATAAGTTGTAAAGAGAACTTATCTATATAAGAAAGAGGATGTTACAGGCATCCTCTTTCTCGTTTATCATACTTTGTATATTGTCTCCAGTCGTTGTGTCATAAAGTATTGGAATACTCCACGCAACATCATATAGGAGGTGAATGCCAGCCATAGAGCGTTGTTGCCAATAACGGGTTGCAAGCCATAGAATAGGGCAAAGAAAGCGACAGTAGATAGCAACATAGCATCGCGCATCACGCGGGTTTGTGTAGCACCTATCATCACACCATCGAGCAGGAAGGGGATAGAGCATGCCAACGGTATGGCAATAACCCATCCGATGTAGCTGCCGGCCAACTCGATGAGTGTAGTGGCATTCTCCTGATTAGAGTCGACAAATATACCCAACAACTCACGCCACCATCCCAAGTAGGTTGTGACAAAAACAAGGGCAATAGCCAAGCTCCAACCAATGCAAAGGCGCACACAACGACGCAACGAAACAGCATCGCGCGCTCCGGTAAAGCGGCCGGTGAGGGCTTCGGCAGCAAAAGCAAATCCATCGCTCATATACGAGAATAGCGTGAAGAGCTGCAGCAACAGGGTATTTACGGCCAGAATCTCTTCGTTCATACGAGCCGAGATACCGGTAAAGAATGTATAAACGATAACGATACAGAAGGTGCGTATCATAATATCGCCGTTAACAGCAAAGAATCGGGCAAAAGCCTTGCGGTCGAACACCTCTTGGCGTGTAACGGCAACAAAAGTGTGACGAAACTTGGCAAACAACAAAATCGTAGCCAACACCACACCACACCATTGCGCTACCACCGATGCTTGTGCCACACCCACAATGCCCATATCGAGCCCAAAGGCAAAGGCAAAACTACATATAATATGAATGATATTGACCGTTACGGCCACCACCATAGGGATAATGGCATTCTGCATACCCGTAAACCAACCGTTGAGCGCAAACAACAGCACACCGGCCGGAACTGCCCAAATGCGGGTATAGAAATATTCGGCCACAAGATCATTGCCATTCATAGCCCACAACGACAACTCACCTATGGGATATTGCAACGCCAACACCGCAACACCCAACACAATGGCAATAATAACCGAACGTAACAACATACGAGTACACTCGGCAAAGTCGTTTGCACCGTAGGCTTGCGCCGTAAGCCCACTTGTACCCATACGCACAAAGGCACTATTCCAATAGATAAAGTTGAAGATAGAGACACCGATGGCCAACGCACCGATTGTGGCAGCCGAGTGCTCGCTATTGTAATGTCCGGCAATAGCCGTACTCACAATACCCATGAGCGGAACAGTAATGTTGGATATAATATTAGGTATAGCCAACCGAATAATTTCACGATTCATTTTCATGGCGCAAAGGTACGGCTTTTTGCTTAAATAACCATACACTCATAAAGAAAGCGGTGTGCCAACAATCGAAGTGACACACCGCATATAACCATAAATAGGGTAGTAGTAATAATTAGGTATTCATACCACCGCAGCAGTGGATAACTTGACCTGTAACGTATGATGAGAGGTCAGAGGCCAAGAAGGTAGCCACGTTGGCCACATCCTCGGGAGTACCGCCACGACGCAAGGGGATAAGTTTAGCCCAAGCATCGCGCACTTCCTCGGTGAGTTGAGCAGTCATATCGGTAATGATGAAGCCCGGAGCAATAGCGTTGGCACGAATACCACGTGAACCCAACTCCTTGGCAATAGACTTGGCAAGGCCAATCATACCGGCCTTAGAAGCCGAGTAGTTAGATTGTCCGGCATTGCCCGATACACCCACAACCGATGCCATATTGATGATGCTACCACCTTTTTGGCGCATCATAATGGGAGTAACGGCGTGAATAAAGTTGAACGCCGACTTGAGGTTGACGTTGATAACCATATCCCATTGTTTCTCGTCCATGCGCATCATCAAACCATCGCGAGTAATACCGGCATTGTTGACAAGAATATCAATGCGACCAAAGTCTTTCATAATCTCGGCAACAACATTGTGAGTATCGTCATAGTTGGCAGCATTTGAGGCATAACCTTTGGCACGCACACCAAATGCAGCGATTTCGGCTTCGGTAGCCTTAGCATTATCATCAATATTGAGGTCGGTAAATGCAACATCGGCACCCTCCGACGCAAATTTCAAGGCAATGGCTTTGCCAATACCACGTGCTGCACCAGTAACGACAGCAACTTTTCCTTCGAGTAATTTCATAACTTATATTTTTTTATTTACCCTTTCTCCCTCAATAGGATATGGGGTAGTTAATATACATCTTAACGCATTATACCATACAGCATAAAGTCGGTAATGAGACAGCGAATGCGGTTGCGCTCGATACCCACCTCATAAAAAGCATTTCTGATATATGGTACTTCAAGACCTTTGAAAGCACAATGCAAAATAGTGGCTGTAGCCAACGAATTGTGTACAATAAATTTACCTTTTGCCACACCTTCATCAAGAATTTTTCGTAGCAGGTCTATCTCACTCTTTGAAATTTTCTTGCGAGCGTGCTCCACCTCGGCAATATCTTGGAAAAACTCGGCACGAAGCGAACCATTGCGTATCACAATCTCACGAATACCCTCAAGGCGCGCATCGATGTACTCTTCCAACTTTTCGTTAGGAGGCAAATCTTTCTTTACTACGGCTTCCAATCGCTCATATAGGCGATTCATCTCCGATGTAATCACAGCCAAATATATATCTTGCTTATTATTAAAATAGGTATATAGTGTTCTACGACCTTTATTAGAGGCCTTGGCTATGTCGTTCATTGTGGTGTTGGTGAGGCCCTTGGTAGCAAAAAGTTGTCGCGCCTCTTCAACTATCTGTTGATATGTATTGTCTGACATAATTACGACTTTGCACATTTTTTTCAAAACCGTGCAAAATTACTATTTTTATTGCAAAATGCAAGTATTTTCTACAACAAAGTTTTTTCCATTTTTCAACACCAGCTGTAAATCAAATACTTAACAAATAGATAATATTTTTTAACACTTTTTGTGCGGAAAATATTTGGAGGGTATGGGTAAAAGCCATACCTTTGCACCCGTAAACATCGCGGAGTGGAGCAGTGGTAGCTCGTTGGGCTCATAACCCAAAGGTCGTTGGTTCGAATCCGGCCTCCGCAACTAAGCAAAAGGCAAATAGTGAAAACTGTTTGCCTTTTTTTCTTCTCACTATTTCTTGCGATGCTACGACACAAATATACCCACAATATGGTATATTAAAAAAACGTCTAATTTTATAACTTTGCACAAAATTAAAATTAGCATATTATGACCAGTATAATAACATCGAAATACACCACACAGATGCGTATAGCAGAGCTCATTGAGTATAACTACAATCTGCTGTTGCTATTTCCCCGATTTGGATTGGAGTTGGGCGTAGGCGAAAGCAGTGTAGCCGAACAATGCATACGACAAGGCGTATCGCCCGAACTATTTGTAATGATGTGCAACATATACACATTTGCCGATTATATGCCCACCACATCCGAGCTCAAACAACTCGATATAGAACAACTATTGAACTATCTCTCACGATCGCACAAATACTACATAGATTCACGCATTAAACCCATAGAGCAACAATTGAAGTCCATAACAGGGCATTGCTCTTTATCGCATAGTGCTGTATTACAACGTTTTTTCTCAGAGTATGAGCAAGAAGTCATACATCACTTTACATACGAAGAGACAACCGTATTTCCATACATACGCACCCTGATGGCTCGTAAAGAAAAACAAGCCGAGTACGATATTGATATATTTAAAAACAACCACAGCAACATCGATGACAAGCTGAGCGATTTGAAAAACATCTTGGTAAAGCACCTGAGAGGAATAGGTATGGCAGCCGAAACAACCGAGTTGTTATTTCAAATATTTTCGCTCGAAGAAGACTTAAGCAGACACACCTTTATCGAAGACGTAGTATTGATACCGATGGTTCAACAGCTTGAACAAAGAATTTATGAACACAAATAAGCGCATAGTTATCATGGAGCCTTATGCTATGATTGCTCAAGGATTAAGGCTAATGATTGATGACATAAAAGGATATGAAGTAAGTGCTATCATTGCCGATAGTCACTATATCGAGCGCATAGCTCCTTCGCATCCCGACATCATAATAGTAAACCCCTCACTATTAGATATTAAGAAGCGTAGTGAGTGGGATGAGATAGTTCAAAGACTACCCAACACACATTTTGCTGCATTGGTATATCAATATGTAGACCCCGAAGTACTACGACACTTCAAAGCAACAATAGAGATATCGGATAGCCGAGAAAAGATTGCCGTAAAACTGCGACAACTCCTTGAAGTAGGCGAGCAACCTACCGAATCGAGCGAACTTTCGGATAGAGAAAAAGAGATACTCATAGCGGTTGCCAAGGGACTTACCAATAAAAGTATCGCCGAACAATATCATCTATCTATACATACCGTCATCACACACCGTAAAAATCTAACCCGAAAAACCGGTATAAAATCGGTTTCGGGCCTTACCGTATATGCTATACTCAACAACCTGATAGATATAAAAGAGGTTGAGTAAAGATTATAAAAACAAAGCAGTATGCGACTTTCAGAACTCAAAATAGGAGAGAAGGCAATTGTCGTAAAAGTATTGGGACGTGGAGCCTTCCGCAAACGTATTATAGAAATGGGATTTGTGCGTGGACAAGAAGTCATAGCCGAGCTAAATGCGCCCCTACGCGATCCTATCAAATTTAAAATTATGGACTATGAGGTTTCGTTGCGCCGCAGCGAAGCCAATCTTATAGAAGTGGTTACAGAAGAAGAGGCCACTTCGGTTATCACACCTACATCGCATGGCACGACCGCCGAAGAATCTACCCACGCTCGTGCCGCCGAGATGAGAGGAAAAACCATTAATATTGCACTGGTAGGAAACCCCAACTGTGGCAAAACATCGCTGTTCAACATCGCTTCGGGAGCCAACGAACACGTAGGCAACTATAGCGGTGTAACGGTCGATGCCAAAGCCGGACATTTCGACTACAAAGGCTACCGCATCAATATTTTTGACCTTCCGGGCACTTACTCTCTATCGACCTACACCCCCGAAGAGCTGTACGTGCGCCGTTATCTCAACAACGAAATGCCCGATGTAATTATCAACGTAGTTGTTGCATCTAACATCGAGCGCAATCTGTACCTCACTACCGAACTCATCGATATGGACTATAGTATGGTTGTAGCCCTCAATATGTATGATGAATTGGAAAAGAGTGGTACAAAGCTCAACTACAAGCTGTTGGGCGATATGATAGGCGTACCGATGATACCCACCGTATCGCGTTCGGGCAAAGGTATTGACGAACTTTTTGACACCGTTATTGATGTTTACGAACGCCGCAATAAGTCGGTAAGACACGTACACGTCAATTATGGACCTGCAATAGAAGCCGCCGTAAATGAAATAAAAGAAAAGTTGCGCACAAGCAAAACCGCACTGAAGTACTCTCCACGTTACCTGGCTTTAAAGATGCTCGAAGGCGATAACGAGGTAATGTCTATGTTATCGGACAACGAAAATTTTGAAGAGCTAAAATCTATCAGCAGCAAACTCAAAGCACAAATAGAAGATGCGCTACACGAAGATATAGAACAAGCCATAGCCAACGAAAAATATGGTTTTATATCGGGAGCATTACAAGAAACAATGCAACAAGGAGCCGAAGACAGCCGCAACATTACTCGTGTGATAGACTCTCTTGTAACCAACAAAGTAGTGGGCATACCCATCTTTATACTTCTAATGTTCCTCATGTTCGAGGCTACATTTGTATTAGGCTCATATCCAATGGAATGGATAGAGACCGGTATTACATTGTTGTCGTCGTGGTTGCATAGCATAATGACACCCGGCCCTCTCAAAGACCTACTCATAGACGGTATCTTGGGTGGAGTAGGAGGCGTAATCGTATTTCTACCCAACATCCTCATTCTATACCTCTTCATATCACTTATGGAAGACTCGGGCTATATGGCACGAGCAGCATTTATTATGGACAAAGCCATGCATAAGATAGGTCTGCATGGCAAGTCATTCATACCATTGGTTATGGGATTTGGTTGCAATGTTCCGGCTATTATGGCTACACGCACCATCGAGAGCCGAAGCAGCCGACTTATTACTATATTAATCAATCCATTTATATCATGTAGCGCACGACTACCTGTTTATATACTATTTATAGGAACATTCTTTCCCAAACACGTAGGATGGGCATTTTTGATATTATACGTAGCCGGCATAGCCGTAGCCTTTATTACCGCAAGGCTGTTGCGCCGATTCTATTTCAAAGAAGACGAAACACCTTTTGTTATGGAGCTGCCGCCATACCGCATACCCACAATCAAAGCAACCTGCCGCCATATGTGGAGCAAGGCAGAACAATATCTGCGTAAAATGGGTGGTATCATTTTAGTTGCATCGGTTATCGTATGGGCTTTGAGTTACTATCCTCGTCCCGACATCGAAGGTGAGTTAACACCTCAACAAGCCACCGAGCAACAAGCCAATTCTTATATGGGACACATAGGACGCGCCATATCGCCCATATTGGAACCATTGGGATTTAATTGGAAAATAACCATAGCACTCATATCAGGAACAGCAGCCAAAGAGCTTATTGTAAGCACATTGGGTGTATTATATGCCGGAGGCGAAGAGGCTCCCGAAGCACTTTCGGCCAAACTCACACAACCCAATCCGGCTACAGGCTCTCCCGACTTCACGCCATTAATTGCAGCAAGTTTCCTTATATTCGTATCGCTATACGTACCTTGCATTGCATCCATCACAGCCGTTGCCAAAGAAGCCGGAAGTTGGAAGTGGGGAGTATTCTCCATTCTATACAACACGTTTGTTGCATGGTTGTGCGCTTTCATAGTATTTCAAATCGGCTCTATATTTATATAATATGTCGATCTTAGTACAAGAATTGATTGTAGGAGCGATAGTCATTGTTGCCGTAAGTTGGATTATATGGCGCATTACGCATCGGAAAAAGAATGTATCTTGTTGTAATTGTGAAGATTGCCCTCTCGCCAATTGTACATCAAGAAAAAATATAGAAAATATTCGCAAAAAAGTTGGCAAAAAGGTTGCAGAATCCGATAAATAGCATTACCTTTGCATCGCAAAAGCAAAAAGGGTGCCTTGTCCGAGTGGCTAGGAGCCGGTCTGCAAAACCGTTTACGGCGGTTCGAATCCGCCAGGCACCTCAAAAAAAACGTCTTGAAAACCTCAAGACGTTTTTTTTATTTATAACTCATCATACTTAGGAATTTGCGATAAAAACACACACGTGCGATTGTCGTAATCGATGCGACAACAATAGTGCGACAACCCATTAGAAACAATTATATACGGCACACAAAAAATCATATTATAACGCACGATTTGGTCAAACGTTTCTTGCGTAATAGAGATATGTGGCGCTTTATACTCAACGAGAACCAACGGAGCACCTTGTGCATCATATACCAACGTATCGCATCGGCGAGGACGGCCATTGAGCGATAGCGAAATTTCATTACCTATACGACCGGCGGGATAGTCTCGATGCGCCACAAGGAAAGCAACAAAATGCTGTCGTACCCACTCCTCGGGTGTGAGCATAACATATCTGCTGCGTGTCGCATCCCAAATGGTAATATTTCCATCGGCCTTGCGCTTGAGTCTATAGTCGAATGTTGGCAAATTAAGCTCAATCATCTTGCCCTAAAAATTTGTTTGTTCGTAATCTTATGTGTAATTTTACCCAAAATTACATCAATCATCTGTTTTGTGCAAATTAATGATGAAACTTTTGTGATATGGCAAAGAAAGACGCTAATCAATACCTCGAGATACTGCGAGACATACGCAATAAGAACTTCAAACCCGTATATTTCCTGATGGGAGAGGAGAGTTACTTCATAGACCTCATTACCGAAGCCATTATCGCAAATGCACTTACCGATGACGAACGTGACTTTAACCAAACCATTATATATGGAGCCGATGTTGCCAACTACGGCGTTGTAGTAAATGCAGCCAAACGATATCCTATGATGGCTCCCCGACAATTGGTCGTGGTAAAAGAAGCACAGCAAATACCCAATATAGAGATGCTATCGTATTATCTCAAACAGCCACTTGCAAGCACCATATTGGTAATAAACCACAAGCATGGAACGGTAAAAGGCAAAAAGATATTGAGCGAAATAGAGCAGGCAGGCATACTATATGAGTCAAAAAAATTATACGACAACCAATTGCCGGCTTTTATCAACAACTACGTAACCGATAGCGGTCGTACCATAGAGCCCAAAGCAATGCAAATGCTGGCCGATTACATAGGCAGCGATCTTATCCGATTAACAAGCGAGCTCGACAAATTGCGCATTTCGATGGGCGAGAAAAACAAACGCATCACCCCCGATGATATAGAGCGCAATGTGGGTGTCAGCAAAGATTACAACAACTTCGAGCTGCTCAACGCCATTGTCACTCGCGATGCGCACAAAGCCAATCAGATAGTCAATTACTTTGAACGCAATCCCAAGAACAATCCGTTGGTAGTCACAATAAGCGTATTATTTGGATTCTTCTCCAATCTGCTGATATCTTATTTTGCACAAGATAAAAGCGAGCAAGGATTGATGCAAGAACTAAAGTTGCGCTCTACATTCCAAGCACGCGACTATATAACAGCAATGCGCAATTACAATGCCTTCAAATGCATAGATATAATTGCACTGATACGACAATATGATGCCCGTTCAAAGGGTATAGGAGCGACTGCTAATACTTCGGAAGGAGAGATGTTGCGCGAGATGGTGTTTAAGATTATGCACTAAACACAGATTGTGCATCTACTTCCATACACTGAACATATAAGACACAGAAACAAGAAAACCATGATTGGCCGATGAGCCATAGAATACATCGGCTTTACTATTGCCAAATATATCGCCCAAACCAAAGTAGTAACGTCCCTCCAAAACAACAATACTACGATTCATTCTCAACTCAACACCCAATCCGCCGGTTATACCATAATCTAATATATTTTTTACCGGCAACTCATACGAATCGGGTATGGTATTGGGATTGCTAAACGGTGGTAGGTTATGGGTATCGAAATTAGCTTGTTTCTCTTCACCTATCAATATACCCAATTGCGGACCAAGATTGACAAATCCATGTACTTTGTCACTACCAAAGTAAATATGTGTCATAAAAGGAATTTCGACGTAGGTAAGCGTACGACGGTATTGATAGGGGTCACTTTTAAACATTTCATCCCATCCACGCTGTGTAATATTAGCCTCCACAACAAGGCCAAACAACTTCTCCTCAGTATATCGTAATGCAACACCGGCTGTATATCCCACCCATGCATTCTGCTCAATAGCCGGAGAAAACAACACATTGGGTATAGAGACACCGGCTTTAGCACCCACTAACAACTCCTTTTTAAAATTAGGATCGCGCACTTGTGCTATCGATGACATGCAACACAATATGGCTACACAGAAAGCTATAATGAAATGCTTCTTCATATCCTTAGTTGCTTATTTTTTCGATTTTCAACTCGGGCATAAGATGAACAAAGTAGAACGATTTATTTATAAAACCGCTCCAATTGTTTATACGTTCAAACTTAAAGTCTGTCTGTATAGCATTATCGCCATCGGGCATCTCGTAATTGGCAAAATTCTTACCATAACGAGCTATTGCATTCATAAAATAGAGACCTGTATCAAAACCCAAGATAGCATATCGAGGACTTGCATTTTTCATCTCTTCATTATACCAATAGAGATATTTAATACTCAAATCATACAATTTTGCATCATCGGGTATGGTATAGAAACGCGAGAATATGTAAGTGTCGAGTTTGTATAGTTTATTGATATTCTTGCCTATTTGGGGTACCCAAGAGGGATAACCAAAGAGCGACACATTGCAATAGGGATTCTTATCGGCATACTCCTCAAGTCCGGCCAGGATTGTTACAATAGTCTCTTTTTTGTTTGAGGTAGGCACAAAAACCACCGATGTCATATTGTCTACACTACGCAAGTCGGCTACATTCAACACTGTACTATAATCGCACGTTGTATATGTCATATCCCGCTCATCGAGTTCCTCCTTAAGTGTAGTTACAAACTCATTTTCTTCTTCAGCAGCATCTCTGTTATGAAGGAAAACAATAGACTTATTATTAAATGTCTTTATAAACAATGCAGCCGACTCGGCATATAAATACGAGCCGGGAATGTTGGTTTGAAATACTCGGGCATTGGTATTTACCTTTTCATTTTTCAAGGAGAAGGTGTTCACCACATTTATATCATATTTCTCGCCAAAATCAGCAATCATATTAATAGCCTCATCATTGTCAGGAGCAATGATTAGATCCATTGTTGTCATCACTTCATTGTTAAGTATCTCCTTGACAACTTCAAGTGAATCTTCACTATCAAAGGCAGTTACATTGATTGAATATCCTTGACGTTTGAGACTATCTACCGCCAACAAGAAACCTTGATAATACTCGGTATATAACGATGATTTGATATTACTATCGTCCTCTTTGAGCATAAAGGGTAGTATTATAGCCACATTGATGTGATCCACATCTTTCTTCTCGTATATCTGATTATATACTGCCTCTATATATTCGGTTGAGTTTTCCTCTCTGCTTTCTGTTTCAACAGTTGCTTGCTCGGCCATTGTAACAGGAATCTTTATAGTGACTCCCTCTCGCACAACACGTATGTCGTTATTTACTTTTTTAAGTTCTTCTATAGGGATTTCAAACTTTTGAGCAATGCTATAGAATGTCTCTTTTTTCTTAGCAACATAGGTTTTATAATCAGGGGTATCCTCTGCATCGATCTCTTCTTGCTCTACCACCTCGGCAACATCGTTTGCATCATGCGCCTGCTCTGCCTGCTTTTCAACCGCAACAACATCTTGCTCGGCAGCTGCCATAGGAATACGTATCACTGCACCTTTAGCCAATTTATTGGGTTTGATACCCGGATTGGCACGAATAATATCCTTAACCGTTACCTCATACTTGCCCGAAATGGCATAAAGTGTCTCACCCGACACGATGGTATGATATATATAACTCTTCTCCGAATTGGTTTTGGTCTCTACTGTTTTAACAGCATCATTACTACGCGACGTTACAGTCACCGAGCCACCTTTTTGCGGTATCAATAATTTATCACCCGCATTGATACGACTGTGTACACCCGGATTAAGGTCTCGTATCTCTTCAACCGTAACATGGTACATCTTAGCAATGCCATATAGAGTTTCTCCTCGGCGGATAGTATGCGTAAACGGCTCATCACTATATTTTTTATCCGATTCGACCGCATCATCAACAGGGATAAACAACACCTGATTACGTTTCAATCCATTCTTGGCCGATGGGTTATATTTGATAATATCGTCTTCCGATATATTGAATTTTTGAGAAATACTATAGAAACCTTCACCTTTAGCAACCTTATAGACATAGTATTCCTTGCCATTCATTGTTTTGCGAGGAAGATTCTCTATTTGCGCATTCAGCATCATTGCGATACTGCACAGTATGCATGTTATGATTGTCTTTATATTCATATCGAACACATCTTTATCCAGGTCAATATTCGTGCAAAGTTACAAATAAATCATTGCTTTACAATGAAAATATCCAAGAGGTTTACATTTTATACATTTCTTAACCCTCAAACTTCTAATAGACAACCATATATAGCATTTTAACCAATGTTTATTACTTGCATTATTGTAGATATGGCATAAAATGCGTAATTTTGTTGTTTGAGCATTCGATATTCAGACGAATGTATGCGTTAAATATAAAAAAACGACCAAATGAATAAGATATTTTTACTGATTCGCATTGTATTTACTACAGTTTTGGCAGCCTTAGCCTTCTCGACATCGGC
>JAFZDG010000221.1 GCA_017561285.1 Bacteroidaceae bacterium | reverse complement strand
CATATACCTTGGCATTGTGATGGCCGGGGATGCCCCAATGTGTCGATTTCTTTCCTCGACTCTTGTGTTGCGCTTTGATGGTATCGGCTTCGATATAGGTGGTAGTCATTGTATATGTGCCGTTCACGCTGTCGAGTTGTTCGCTTATCACAACAAGATAGTGTGCCGGAGGCATATTGCCATGAGCCTTTATGTTGCCTTCGTAGGCATATACATCTATTATACCGGCAGTGTCGGCGGCTTCGATGTAGGCACCATCTTCAACGGTAGTGTAGTTGGCACGATTGCCATTGCAAGCTGTCAGCAGGGTAGCAGCTAAGCAGAAGAGAATTGTCTTTTTCATCGCTTTGTGTTTAAATAAGTTTTACTTGCCTTTAAACACTTGGCGATGTAGAATGGTTCACGTTTTGGGGTTATTTGGTCTGATAATTTGAGAAGGGTTTGCTTATCACTTCGCCTTTGTTATTGAGTAGTCTGAAGCGTTGTGCTTCATTTTGCATAACGATGCAGTGGGGTGTGATAGAGGGACGTATTACTCCCGGAAGATGCTCAAATGGTACAATAATGTTGCCTCGATTGTCTATTACACCCCAATTATGGTTGCTGTCCTCGGCTGCAAAGAGTCCGCCTTCGCCTAAGTATAGGTTGAGGTATTGAGCCGGTACTACCACATCGCCACGCTTGTTCATAAGGCCGTAGTATCGTCCATCGCTATAGATGCAGTGACCGGCTTTGAAAGTGTAAGGGATGGTGGCCGGATTGATAGGACGGCACAAACGCATATTGTCGTTGGGTGCGATGGCTATACGACCTCGAGTGTCGAGAAATGCTATCTCTTGGCGTATGTTGATAACCGGTAACAGTCCATCGGAGTATTCGGTGGCAAGGGGTTGCCATTCGTTGCCAAAGGTGTATATGGTTTTGCCTTGCGCATTGATAACCGACACCGAGGGTATGCCTTTGATAATCTCTTCGACAAGAGCCACGCCGCACACAAAGTTGGTAGCAAGCGAGTAGCGTGCAGGTATGGCTATGTTACCTTGTATGTCGACATAGCCCATGCGGGGTACTATGCTGTCGGTGACAAAGGGGGCTAAGCCTTCGGCAAAGAAGCCTATATCGATAATATTTTGAGGCAATGAAGCTACCGACTCTCCTTTGATATTGATAATTGAGAAGGTTGCATCGCCCTCGCGCCTGACCGGTGTGTAGTCGCTGTAAAGAAAGGGCTTGGCAATGATGTAATGCTCCTTGTTGATGCGCTGTGGATTTTCTTTTGTTGTGTAGAACGTGAATCGATCGTTTTCCTCACGTACCATAAATACCCCTCGGGTAGATATTCCCGGTGCGTACATATATAATCCATCAAATAGAGGAGTACCGTTGGGCGACATCAATCCCCAAAAGTTACCCTTCTCGGTGCGATAAGGAAAGTAGTCTATTGAGTTGTCTTGGTTGTTGCACGCATTGAGCAGTACTACCATTATAATGGCCGACAGTAGGTGTAATATACGTTTCATTGTAGGGAGCAAGTTGTGGTTTATCAAGGGCAAATGTAATACAAATAAAAGGGTATAGGTAACAAAAAAGCGTTATTTAACTTCTTTATTTCAATTTTTAATTTTAATTTTGGGACAAACTTATTAAAAGCCCTGTTATGGGGTGTGATGAAGAAACATTAATCTCAAAAAAAAATATTGTTATGGAAAAAGCCAAAGTCTATTTTACCAATATGCGTACAACGCCTCAAAGTAACCTTATTGACAAGATGGAGCGTGTAGTGCGTCGTGCCGGCAT
>JAFZDG010000220.1 GCA_017561285.1 Bacteroidaceae bacterium | reverse complement strand
AGAAAGTATAATTCAACTCATTCGATACAATCTCACCATTCAACATCCATATATAAACCGTAGGCAATGAAGTCTCTTTTACAGTAGGAGCAAAATCCAACGCCACACCTTGCAATACACTATACTCGGTCTGTGTGCCATTGAGCGATATAGAAGGTATTTCGCGCTCTACAACATCTATACGCATCTCCTCGCTATCCTCACCGTACTTTGTTGTAACTTGCAGGGTTACATAGTATGTACCAATCTCATTGGTTATAAAAGTAAACGTGGAGTCGGTTACCGACTGAATATAACCATCGTAATTTTCTACACTCCACAAGTATATGGCTCCCTCTGCGTTATTGTATGCAGGCGATATAGTGACGGCACGACCGGGCTTGGTCGTATATATACCCGATGTGTTATCCAAGACTATTTCGGGAGGGAAATTGGTAGTAATAATATCATCCTTATTGCACGAAGACAATATGATGACAAGAGATAATAATGTAAATATTTTCTTCATAATGAAAACGGTAAAATTGTTTGATGAAATATGTGTTGTACTCTAAAGGGAATGGTTGTACCGACATATCACACGCCGGCACAACCTAAAGTTCTCAAAGCAAATTTATACACTTAATCTATTGGGCATATTTTTAGAATCTAACCGCAACATCATCGTATGCAAAGTAGGCAGGACAATTCAATCCATAGCTACCACTTTGGTCTTCACTTGCTGCAAAATTAAATTCTACACGAACAACTGCTCCGAGCGCCGAAAGGTCAAATTTTTCCCATGTAGTAATACACTTGCCATCTTTACACAAATAGAATTCGGCAACACCTGTATTATTATCTTCGGCATCAAATCCATATGCTAAAATCTTCACATAGGTAGTTTCACAAGCCGGCACATTGAAGCCATCACCATAGGTAAGCGAATTAAGGACATAATTGATATTCGTTACATACATGTGATCAACCACGCGAGCAACTCCATCGGCAAAGACTATCGAGGGACAATGTGCGCCATAACCCAATGATGAATTAAAGTCATCGACATATCCATTATGTACACAGAAGTTAGACGAACCGTTATGGCCTCCTATCGGATTGGAAAATTGCAATTCATACCAACCATAACTACCTTCAGGGAGGTTTTCATAATCGGCTATTACATAGTTAGATATTGCATGGCCACCACCCCAATAAGGTGTTGCAAAACTGTGAGTCAACTCGGTATTATTCTCATCATACCAAGTATATAATCCACCACTAAAGTCATAAGTAAGAGGGCCATTATATTGCTCACTATCAATCAGGTCGCTCCATTTATTAATAGTCACCCCAGCATAGTCGAGCACATATGGTGTAAATTGTGCATCGGCATCTTCAAAAGTAAGGATACGCAATTCTATCTCTTTGATTTTAACTGCAAGTTTAACAATAATACTTTTATTATTTTTAGAGACAAGGTTGAATGCAATAATACCATCTTGCTCGGCACAAGTGTGGTCGGCAACAGGTGCAGTAATATAGAGCGAGTCATTCTCATAAACGACACGCCAACCATCGGGTTTCGATATTGAATAGTCGGCAACATTGGTTGCAGTAACCGGATAGCCGATAGTTTGACCATGATCGAAAAGGTTCAACTCTTCAATACCTTCAATTATAAAAGAAGGAGCAGAAGCGTCATAGCGTGGAACAATAATTTCGGTTCCGTCATACAACACAAATACCACATAGGCGGCGTTTGAGGTATCTACACTTCTGAAATACGCATCGCCATTAGAGCCATCATATCCATCACGACCTTGTGCAATGACACCGGTTGACTCCCATGTCTTACCACCATCTACCGAGATTTCCCACTCTTTGGTAGTGGGATTGACACGCACTTGCGGGGCGATGGCATCTTTACCATCTTCTCCATCCTTTCCATCTGCGCCGTTTTCTCCATCTTGACCGTCTTGGCCATTTTCTCCATCTTGACCATCCATACCATTGGCACGTACCTTCTCGCCATCAACAATGAGCCACTCGCCATCGATAGTCCAGTAATAATTGCCATCAGCATCTTGCTTAACCGATACGATAGGTGCATTGGCATTTACACCATTGGTAATAGTGGCACTCTTGCCATCCGAAAACTGGATAACATATCCATTGGCTGTTTGTGTAACCGATGTTACTGTTACTTGGTTTTGCAAGGCCGTAATCAAAGTCTGCAACGCATCGATGTTTTGATTGGCATTTCTCACTGCATTTTCCAATACTGTTACACGATTGGTAACATCTTCGACAGCACCCCAAAGGTCGGTGTCATCATACTCACAGCTGGCAAATGATATACCAAGCAGAGCTACACTTAATAATAAAAGTTTTCTCATAATAGGTTATTTATTAAAAATTAAAAAAAATATCGCATTCGACTTAACGGCAGAATACGATATACCTATTATGGGTTCAAAACTTTTGCAATAGTATATATGTGTAGTATTATATAGATACAACTATGCATCTTTTATACACATTATGCTACAAAGCAATTAATATATACACAGTAAAAAAATAAGTTTTGACTCTACCCGTATCCTGCAGGTTTAAATCCTTAAACGCACAGGTAGGTCTTCTGACTTATCCCGTCTGTTGAGCCTTCCCGGTGTTACCCAGTGGCTAAGAATTCGACAGACTTACATTCCTAATGGAATAGGACTTACAGCAACAGGTATTGTTCCGGATTTACACCGGATTCCCTTTTAACCCCTCACGAAGGTCTTCGATTGAGGCTCCTATGCGATTGCAAATGTAAACAAAAAAAATATCACACAAAACAAAAATTGTGTGATATTTTATACTTTTTTACAACTTATTGATTTTCAATATACCATATTATTCCTCCTCAACAATAACCACCCCATCGTCTATGGCATCGTCTTCTTCGGGCGTTTCTTCGGGTTCGAAGAATGTGAGACCTTGTATTTTTTCGAGTCGGGCACAGAGTCGCGAGATACCCGAGCGACGCAGACGCAACGACATCTCACAATCCATCTCAAAGGTTTGCGACAAGACTGTGGGTTGCTCTTCCTTGACAATGCGCATCACATCGTTCATCAAGGGGTATTCAAATCGTATATGTACTGTATCTTCAACCAATCGTTCTACGATGGTACACTGTGCTATGGCATCGGCAGCAGCTTGCTTGTAGGCTACTATGAGGCCGCCGGTACCCAACTTGATACCACCGAAATATCGTACAACCACGATGAGTATGTCGGTGAGGTTATTAGAGTTTATTTGCCCAAGTATAGGCTT
>JAFZDG010000219.1 GCA_017561285.1 Bacteroidaceae bacterium | reverse complement strand
ACTTTTATGATACAGAGCTTTTTGCCTGTATTCCTTATGACGTTCTTCATCTGCCTGTTTATAGTGCTGATGCAGTTCTTGTGGAAGTATGTAGATGAAATGGTAGGCAAGGGCTTAGAAATGTCGGTGCTATTCGAGTTGTTTTTCTATGCCGCTGTTACGATGGTTCCATTGTCGTTGCCGCTATCTATACTGTTAGCATCGCTTATGACCTTTGGTAACCTGGGTGAGCAGTTGGAATTGTTGGCAATCAAAGCTGCCGGTGTGTCATTGTTGCGCGTGATGCGACCGCTCATTCTATTGGTCAGTGTTATTTCGGTGTTGGCCTTTTTCTTTCAAAACGATGTGCTGCCTCAGGCGCAAGTAAAGATGTGGACTTTGCTATACTCAATGCGACAAAAATCGCCTGAGCTTGATATACCCGAGGGTGTGTTTTATGACCAAATAAATGGATACAACCTATATGTGGGTGAGAAAGATCGCGATAACGGTCTTTTGAAAGATATGATGATATATGACGTGTCGCAAGGCTTTGACAATGCAATGATTGTTATGGCCGACTCGGGCCGACTGAAAACTACCCCCGATAAGATGCACGTTGTATTGACATTGTATAGCGGAGAGTCTTTTGAAAACTTGAAGTCGGATAGAACCAACTCCTATACCAATATACCCTATCGCCGAGAAACTTTTTCGATGAAAGAGTTGCTCATACCCTTCGATGGTAATTTCAATCGTCTTGACGATGGTTTGATGGCCGGACAATATGTAGGTAAGAATTATAGTGAGTTGCGCACCTCTATCGACTCGTTGAATTGCATAGTCGATAGTTTGGGTAGTGACTACTCTAAGCGACTATTGTCATCGGGATATTTCGGATTGCATCAAGAAAATCTTCCTGCCGACTCGGCCGCACGAGCCAGACGCATACAACGAGAGCATGATGCCGCATTGACGACCAATCTCGATTCGCTTTGGATGGGCAATAACAATCAGCGCCGTCAATTGTATGTGTCACGTGCATTGGAGCGTGCCAATACTTACAAGAACAATTATGAATTCAGTTCTATAACCCTTGCCGACAAGAATATGGCTATACGCCGCCATGAAATAGAGTTGATGAAGAAATTTACGCTCTCATTGGCCTGTATTATATTCTTCTTTATAGGAGCACCATTGGGCGCAATCATTCGCAAGGGCGGATTGGGAGTGCCTATTGTGGTGTCGGTAATACTATTTATTATATATTACATCATCGACAACTCGGGCTATAAATTGGCTCGCGAAGGTGTATGGCCTGTATGGCAGGGTATATGGTTGAGTTCGGCGGTACTTATGCCTTTGGGTATATTCCTCACATCGCGTGCTACAAAAGACTCGGCAGTACTCAATTTAGATGTATATGCCGATTTCTTCCGCCATATATTGGGCCGCGACAAGGTGCGCAAAGTTTCTCATAAAGAGATTGTAATGACTGCTATGGAGCCAACCGTTGCCGAGCAAAAAGTGACAGCGCTGACCGAAATTTGTCGCCATTACCTTGCTTCGGCTCGGAGGTTGAGTTATATGGCATATTGGATGCGTGGTTATGACCTTGATACACTGCGTAATATTGCCGACGATTTGGAAGCTATGGTGGCTTATACTGCCGAGACAACCGATAATCTGATAACGACCAAATTGATGGACTATCCGGTGCTTCAACCTCAGCAGATATTGGCTCCAACACGCATCAAGGTGCTTGGT
>JAFZDG010000218.1 GCA_017561285.1 Bacteroidaceae bacterium | reverse complement strand
TGGGACAACAACACGATGCTCAATGCTTCGCTTGTTACCGACAATGGCAAGGCCGGTGTCTATGTGTATGGTCAGCATCGTCAACGCGAGGCCTACGACCACGACAGTGATGGATTTACCGAGTTGCCTATGATGCGCAGTATAACGATGGGTACTCGTGCCTACTATCGCACAAGCCTTTACTCAAAACTTACCCTCGAATATCATGGTATCAACGAGAAACGTCGTGGTGGCGATAGTATGCATCTGCCCCCGCACGAGGCTATGATTGCCGAGCAAACCGAGCATGCCATCAATGGTGGTGGCATCAACTACGACTACTATACTCCCGATCGCAAGAATAAGGTAAATGCCTTTGTGTCGATGCAAAACACCAGTCGCGACAGCTATTATGGTGCCGGCAAAGACCTCAATGCCTATGGCTATACCAATGATTTTACGTTGGTTACGGGTGTGCAATATATGCATAGCTTCGACAACTTGCTCTTTATGCCTGCCGAGATGACCGGTGGTGTAGAATATAACTACGATGCCCTCTCGGACGATGCTCCGGGTTATAATAGATATATCGACCAAAAAGTGCATATCGGTAGTGCCTATTTCCAGAACGAGTGGAAAAACGATCGCTGGGGCTTCCTCATCGGTGCGCGTCTCGACAAGCACAACTTGGTGAAGAATCTTATTTTCAGCCCTCGTGTCAACCTTCGCTACAATCCCACCAAAGATATCAATATACGCTTGAGCTATTCGGAAGGTTTCCGCGCCCCGCAAGCCTTTGACGAAGACTTGCACATTATGGCTGTAGGTGGCGAGGTGTCGCTCATCGTACTCGATCCCAATCTCAAGGAGGAGAAATCGCGTAGTGTGAGTGCCTCGGTCGATATCTACGAAAAGATAGGCGAAGTACCTACCAACTTCCTCGTGGAAGGTTTCTTTACCGACCTCAGCGATGCCTTTGTTATGGAGCACGTGGGTGTCGATGATGCAGGAAATAGCATTATACAACGCCGTAACGGTGGTGGCGGACAGGTGTTTGGTGTGAACTTCGAAGGTCGTGCCGCCGTTGCATCGTGGTTGGATGCCCAACTCGGACTCACTTGGCAACGCAGTTTGTACAAAACACCCGAGGTATGGAGCGACGATCCCGATGTTGAGGCTGCTACCGAGATGTTCCGTACGCCCGATTGGTATGGCTTCCTCACTTGTACATTCAAGCCCATCAGCCACTTGGCTATAGACCTCTCGGGTACTTATACCGGACGAATGTGGGTACAACACTTGGCCGGTTACATCGAGAAAGACCGCATAGAGCATACGCCCGACTTCTTCAATGCCAACCTAAAGGTAGCCTACGACTTCGACCTATCGAGCGAGTTGACATTGCAGTTGCACGCCGGTGTACAAAATATCTTCAATGCCTATCAAACCGACTTCGACCAAGGTCCCAATCGCGACTCGGGCTACATCTACGGCCCTTCATTGCCTCGCAGCTTCTTCTTTGGTGTGAAATTCGATTTCCGATAAGGTGCTGTCGCAGACTATGTATAGATAGTGGTAATATGTACCTCAAAAGAATTGACCGGCATTCTTTATGCAGAATGTCGGTTTTTTTTTGTTATTTTGCATCGAACATAAATATAGCGAAAGGTGAGCGAAGAAAAAACAAGTTTACTTGAACTTTTTCTGCCGAACCGCATCCTATATTCTATAAATAAATAGATATGCGTATAGTAATACAACGAGTAAAAGAGGCTTCTGTAACCATAGCCGGCGAGGTACACTCGGCTATAGGTGGCGGAATGCTCATACTTATAGGCGTAGAAGATCGTGATGGCGAGGAAGATGTAGATTGGCTCGTCAAAAAGACCTCGCAATTGCGCATCTTTGACGATGCCAACGGAGTTATGAACTGTTCTATCACCGACGTAGGCGGCGAAGCACTGGTCGTGAGTCAGTTTACCCTGCATGCCTCTACCAAGAAAGGCAATCGCCCCTCGTACATTAAGGCCTCGCGCCCCGAGCATGCCATACCCATGTATGAGCTGTTCTGCAGCCGACTCTCGCAAGCCATAGGCAAGCCCGTAGGTACCGGTGTGTTTGGTGCCGATATGCAGGTGGCACTTGTAAACGATGGTCCGGTAACTATATGTATAGACTCACAAAACCGCGAATAACAATGACAATAGAAGAGGCTCAACGACAGGTAGATGAATGGATAAAAACCTATGGAGTGCGCTACTTCAGCGAGCTCACCAATATGGCTATACTCACCGAGGAGGTGGGCGAGGTGGCTCGCATCATGGCACGCAGCTATGGCGACCAATCGACCAAGCCCGGCGAGAAGACATCGTTGGCCGATGAGCTGGCCGATGTGATGTGGGTGCTCATTTGCATTGCCAATCAGACCGGTATAGACCTTACTGAGGCCTTTGCCCGCAATTTGGAGAAAAAGACCTCGCGCGATAAAGAACGACATATAAATAATCCCAAACTCAAATAGTTATGAATAAATACGAAAAGACTCTGGCTCAGTATGTTACCGAGCTTGACGATGCTACTGTACAAATGGCGGTAGAGAAAATAGTTCGCGAAAACTATGAGAAATATAATAATGTAGAGGTGTATAAGCAACTCTTCAACTGCATAGACCTTACAACCTTGCGCAGCGAAGACCATACCGAGAGTGTGGCCCGCTTTACCAAGCGTGTAAACGACTTTGAAAACGAGCATGGCGATATGCCCAACGTAGCAGCCCTTTGCGTATATCCCAACTACGCGGCTACGGTGCGTATGAATCTCGAAGTATCGGACGTAAATATAGCCTGTGTTTCGGGTGGTTTCCCCTCTTCGCAAACATTCTCCGAAGTGAAAGTTGCCGAGACGATGCTTGCCGTAAAAGATGGTGCCGATGAGATAGATATCGTAATCAACGTGGGCGATATGTTGGCCGGAAACTACGAAGAGGTATGCGACGAGATTGCCGAGCTCAAAAGTGCCTGCGGCGATGCCCACCTCAAGGTCATTCTCGAAACAGGTGCTCTTAAAACAGCCTCGATGATAAAGAAAGCCTCGTTGCTTGCCATCTATTCGGGTGCCGACTTTATCAAAACATCTACCGGTAAGCAAGAGCCGGCAGCAACCCTCGAAGCGGCATACGTGATGTGTCAAGCCATCAAAGAGTACTACGACAAGACCGGCACAATGATAGGCTTCAAACCCGCCGGAGGCATCTCTACCACAGCCGATGCTGTTAAGTACTATTGCGTAGTGGCTGCCGTATTGGGCGAAGATTGGCTCACCAACCGCTACTTCCGCATCGGAGCAAGCCGCTTGGCCAACAACCTGCTCAGCGACATCTGGGGCGAAGAGGTGAAATATTTCTGATAATATCGGTTAGCTATATATTATATGAAACTCAATTTTATCAAAGTGTTGGGTGTGACAACTATGCTTCTCACCCTCGTTGCTTGTGATGGCTTGGGAACGGGTGATAAACCTTTCCAACCGCAAGACTACAACGTGAGTGGCGCAAATATTTGATAACAATACCTTTACCCCGCACTTCGGTGCTGCGCACCTCGTACGGGGCTACCATATTTCGGGGCATAAAGCCCCTCAACCGGTGCTTCGCACCCCGTTTGACGGAAACTTGTTAAGAGCGGTTTCGTACGATCCTCGTTTATCAACGATGCGATATTGCAAAGGTCGTTCGCAAGAACGTGTCGCAGCACCCTTGTGGTGCGCGATATGGTAGCCGGGTACGAGCCGAGCGAAGCGAAGGCGAAGTGCCCGGATTCTGAATTACACTCCAACGAGACCGTCTGGCAGACGGGAAGAGTCTTCGCTCCTTTCTACATATGGTTATATCCATCATCGATACCCCGATAAATCTGCTGCTCGTACTGTTAAAAAGCTCCTTTAATCACTTAATTTAACAAATATTAGTATTTTGATAAGGTGTGGGTTGTGAATTTATATTTACATTTGTGAATTAATTTACAACCATTGCACCCTATTGTGCATATATAATGTGCTAAGTGGTTGTAAACAAGGCCCTATTGAAACATTTTTTATTAAACATTTTTATTATAAACTATGAGAAAGAACCTATTTTTCAGTTTGTTCGCAACAATGGTGTTGTTGCTTACAACAGCTTGCCAAAAAGAGAATGATTTCCTTGGCAACGGCGAGGCTACTATCTCGTTTGAGATTAGCACTCCCCAAATGGCTACACGTGCCTTCAGCGATGGTGCTACAGCCACTCAATTGCAGTATGCAGTGTATGACGCAAACAATGCGCGTATCGAACGTATCGCTCCTGCCACAACCACTATCAATGGTAGTACACAAGTCAACATTCAATTGGCTGCCGGTAAGACTTACAATGTACTTTTCTGGGCTGCCAATGAAAATGCTCCTTACACAATTGACTTCAAGAACCTTCAGATGAATGTTAGCTACACCGGTGCTGTTAGCAACGATGAACGTCGCGATGCTTTCTACTGCTACTATGAGGTAACAGCAGACCGCACTAAGACCGAGAAGGTAACACTTCGTCGTCCCTTTGCTCAACTCAACATCGGTACTAACGACCTCAATAAACTCGATGGTGTGAGCGCCGAGAAGACCAGCGTAAAGGTTGATGTATATTCTGCACTCAATCTTGTTGATGGTAATATCGTTGCCGAGAGTCTTATAGAGGACCAACTTTTTGCTCTCAACACACGCCCCGTAGATACCGTTGCGGCTGTAGGTGAATTTCCCGTTGCCGGTTACGACTACTTGGCTATGAACTACCTCCTTGTGGGAGACCAAAAAGTTGTTGATGTAGAATTTAGCTACGGTGATAACAATGGTGTGAAAACTTGCACATTTACCAATATCCCCGTTAAGGCCAATCACCGTACCAATATCTATGGTTCACTTTTGACTAATTATATTGGCTTCGATGTTGAGATTGAAGACGAATTTGGTGATGAGTCTGAAAATATTGAGGTGTGGGACGGTACATCAGTTACAGAGCCTGATTATGATGGTGAAACAGATACTTATACCGTTTCAACAGGTGCTGAGCTTGCTTGGCTTGCCGAATTGGTGAATGGTACAACAACTCGTGCCGCTGGTAATAGCCTCGAAGGTGTAACTATTGAATTGACTCAAGATGTTGATCTCGGTGGCAATGAGTGGACTCCTATTGGTGTCGGCGAAAACACTCCTTTCAAAGGTGAATTCGATGGTAAAGGCTTCACTATCAATAACCTCAATATTGTTGAGACTGAGGCTATAGAGGGTAAGGCTTATATCGGTTTCTTTGGTTATGCTAAGGATGCAACCATCAAGAATGTAACATTCACAAATGTGAACTTGAATATCGCTTGCTTGGATATCGACCACAGCCAAGGTCATATTGGTGCTGTTGCCGGTTCTTTGGAGGGTACTTCAAGAATCGAGGATGTAACAGTTAATGGTAATATCAAGGTTGAGGCTACAGTTACTGCTAACGGTGCAAGCCGCGTAGCTGTTGTTGCCGGTGGTAACTCTTACGGTAATGTAACTATGAAGAATGTTCATGTTAGAGCTAACGATGGTAGCTACCTCAAGGCAAACAACAACGTAGGTGCTCTTGCCGGTCAGTTGCAAGGTAAATCAGTATTTGAGGACTGCTCTTCTAACGTTCCTGTAACAGGTACTAAGTTCTTTGCCGGTGGTATTATTGGTCTCGCAGCCGGTGATCAAACCTTTACAAACTGCCACACTACTGGCGACGTTACTATCACAGCCGGTCGCGAAGGTCGTGCTCATGACCACTATCGTGTAGGTGGTATCGCCGGTGGTTGGGCCGATGGTGCAAAGAAAGTTTGTACGCTCACAGGCTGTACTTACACTGGTGCATTGTCTGGTACAAATGCCGATGGCTCGGTTGCTGAAGTATTCGACTATGCAGGTTATGTTGGTCGTGGTTACACTTTGACTGGCTGTGCCGGTAGCAAAGTTATCATTGATCGTGTAGAGTATGTTCAAGCATTCAATGAAGCTGCCAATGCCGGTATATACTATGTTGATGGCAATTTGACACTCTCAACTGCTGCTGCTCTTAGAACTTTTGCCCAAAAGGTAAATACCGGAGCTGACTATTTTGAGGGTAAGACTATTAAACTTGGTGCTGACATTGACCTTAACAACGAAGAGTGGACTCCTATAGGTTCAGCATACAAAGATCATGGCTTTATGGGTAACTTCGATGGTAACGGTTACACTATCAAGAACTTGAAGATTGCTGAGATTGCTCTCGATGCTGACAATTATGCTTATGCCGGTTTGTTTGGTGTAACTGAGAGTGTTGATAAGGACAATCAAAACTACATCAAGAACCTTACAAT
>JAFZDG010000217.1 GCA_017561285.1 Bacteroidaceae bacterium | reverse complement strand
GTTGGCTATAGCCGGTGTAGCTATGGGCCTGGCCGTTATGATTATTTCGGTGGCTATTGTTGTGGGTTTCAAAAACGAAATTCGCGATAAAGTTGTAGGTTTCGGTTCGCACGTCAACATATCGGCTTTTTCGAGCAATACTTCATACGAGACACCTCCCATACAATACAGCGACAGCCTGAAACAACTGTTACAAAACGATGCCGACATTGCCCGCATAGAACCTTATGCCACCAAGCCGGGTATATTCAAGACCGACGATCAATATCTGGGCATAGTACTAAAAGGTGTGATGCCCCAATACGATTGGGACTTCTACGCTCAAAACCTTGTTGCCGGCACCTTGCCTCAACTATCCGACACAGCCGTATCTACACAAATCATCGTATCGCAACACATCGCATCGCGCTTGCAATTGGGGGTTGGCGATGGTGTATTGGCATACTTTGTAGATGGCAAATACGCTCGTGCCCGCAAACTCAATATTGTGGGTATATACAAAACCGACTTGGCCGACTACGACAACCTTTTTGTTCTGGGCGATGCCCGACAAATACAACAGATAAACGTATGGTTTGAAGACCAATTTAGCGGCATAGAAATGCGACTGCACGACTTCGACAAACTCGATGACACGAGTTACCGCCTATACCAACAACTCTTGATGACTCCCGATGCCTATGGGGCGCACTACTACGTGCGGTCGGTACGCGACCTCAACCCCGTCTTTTTCGGGTGGCTGAGCCTACTCGATATGAATGTGTGGATTATACTCATTCTTATGGCAGTAGTATCGGGATTTACAATGATTTCGGGATTGCTCATCATCATTCTCGAAAACACCTCTATGATAGGTACACTCAAAGCACTCGGAGCCAACAATCGTTCTATTCGACACACATTTCTCAACGTAGCGGTATATTTGGTAGGACGTGGTATGCTGTGGGGCAACGTCATAGGACTTGCTCTTTGCCTCTTGCAACGCCACCTACACATACTCAAGCTCAACCCCGAGGCTTATTATATATCGTATGTACCTATAGAACTCAATATATGGTATCTGATACTACTCAACATCGCAACACTTGTGGTATCGATGCTTATGCTACTGGGCCCATCGTATATAGTAGCCTTGATACGACCGGCCAAGTCCATCAAGTTTGAGTAATCGACACATATAAATTTGTACGCAATATGGCCATCATTGAGATAACATCACTCACACACCCCGGCGTAGAGATATTTGCCACCCTCACCGAAGCGCAACTACGCAATCGTATAGAACCCGACAAAGGCATTTTTATAGCCGAGAGTCCCAAAGTAATACGCGTAGCTCTTGATGCCGGATATGAACCATTGGCACTATTGTGCGAGCGCAAACACATAGAAGGCGATGCCGCCGACATCATAGCCCGCTGTGGCGATATACCCGTATATACAGGAGAACGCGATTTGTTAGCCTCGCTCACCGGCTACACCCTCACCCGAGGCGTATTGTGCGCTATGCGTCGCCCGGCCCCTTGCAGTGTAGAGGATATCTGCAACAACTGTAGTCGCATTGTGGTAGTAGATGGTGTGGTAGACACCACCAATATAGGCGCCATATTTCGTTCGGCAGCAGCATTGG
>JAFZDG010000216.1 GCA_017561285.1 Bacteroidaceae bacterium | reverse complement strand
GAGCCTACCAACCACCTCGACATCGAGTCTATTCAATGGCTCGAAGAGTTTCTTATCAACAACGGACAGGCTGTTATCGTCATCTCGCACGACCGCGCATTTGTCGATCACATCACAACTCGCACCATCGAGGTTACTATGGGACGCATCTACGACTATAAAGTCAACTATTCGCAATACCTGGAGCTGCGCAAAGAGCGTCGCGAGCAACAAATGAAGGCCTACAACGACCAGCAAAAGATGATAGCCGAAACCAAAGAGTTTATAGAGCGATTTAAAGGCACCTATTCAAAAACATTGCAGGTACAATCGCGCGTGAAGATGCTCGAAAAACTCGAAATCATTGAGGTCGATGAAGAAGATACATCGGCATTGCGTTTGCGCTTTCCACCGGCTCCCCGTTCGGGAAGCTATCCCGTCATAGCCGATGGCGTGGGCAAAGCATACGGCGAGAAACGAGTTTTTGCCAATGCCAATTTTACCATCGAACGTGGCGAAAAGGTTGCCTTCGTAGGCAAGAATGGCGAGGGTAAATCGACACTTGTCAAGTGCATCATGAACGAAATTGAGCACGAAGGAACCCTTACTCTTGGCCACAATGTAATGATTGGCTATTTTGCTCAAAATCAAGCCTCTTTGTTAGACGAAAATCTTACCGTATTCCAAACCATCGATGATGTAGCCAAAGGCGATGTACGCCTACAGATACGCGACCTGCTGGGGGCATTTATGTTTGGAGGTGAGGAATCGACCAAAAAGGTAAAGGTATTATCGGGTGGTGAGCGCACTCGATTGGCTATGATAAAACTGCTTCTCGAACCGGTAAACCTGCTCATCCTTGACGAGCCTACCAACCACCTCGATATGAAGACCAAAGACATCTTGAAAAGCGCCCTGCAAGCATTCGATGGTACACTTATTGTCGTATCGCACGACCGCGACTTCCTCGATGGATTGGTATCAAAAGTATATGAGTTTGGCGAAGGCCGCGTACGCGAGCACTTGGGTGGCGTGTATGACTTCCTTGAGAAAAAACGAATCGAAAACCTCAACGAACTTGAACGCACCCGCAAAGCATAAGGTATATGAAAATAGAATTTATCGTTGTAGGAAAGACCGCACAAAGCTATTTGGTTGACAGCATTGCCGACTACACAGCCCGCATACGGCGTTACTTACCGTTCGATATGGAAGTCATACCCGAGTTGAAGAACACTCGTAATATGACCACCGACCAGCAAAAAGAGCGCGAAGGCGAAGCGATACTGCGGGCATTGCAACCCGGCGATTTTGTAGTATTGCTCGACGAACATGGGCAAGAGTTTACTTCGGTAAAATTTGCCCGATACATAGAGCAAAAAATGCAAACCGTAGCTCGCCGATTGGTTTTCATCGTGGGCGGTCCTTATGGCTTTTCGCAAGCCGTATATGACCGTTGCAACGACAAACTATCGCTCTCGAAAATGACTTTCTCACACCAGATGGTACGTCTATTCTTCACAGAGCAATTATACCGCGCTATGACCATACTCAACAACGAGCCTTATCATCACGAATAATAAAAAAACAAATTATAACTATGAAAAAAATTATTTCCACCACCCTACTTTTTCTCTCTATGGCACTATGCAGCAGTGCAAATGGAGTAACAACTACCGCAACCGAGTCGGCCGAAGCAGCAACTAATGCATTCGACACACACATAGGTACTATGTGGGACTTGTCGATAGGCAAAAAAATGGGACCTGTGCGCCTTATGTTACAACAAAGTGTATTTACTATCGACACCTATATGGAGCGTGCCATGACAATCTTTGGCGGTGATGTTGAGGTAATACCTACTTATCTCAAGGTAACGGCATTGGGTTTCTACCTCTATCACCGTAGCGATACCGGACAATACCGCAACCTATTGCGCTACCATGCCGGTCTCAATGGTGCTGTACCCTTCAAACCTCTCACCCTCACTTGGGGCGCACGATTTGAATCGACCTATATCGTCGGCAACAATACACCGGTAGATAAACTGCGTACCCGCTTGCGTGCTTCGGCTAACATTCCCAACTCTAAATTTTCACCCTTTATTGGTGCCGAACACTTCTTGCAACTCAATGGAACAAGTGCAGGCAATACCGAGCGCATATGGATAGACTTGGGTGTAACCTATAAAATTGACAAAAACAACAGCATTGAGTTCCTTGTTCGCGAAGAAAACCGCCAACTCGCCACACCTCAACAATGGAACACCAACATAGGCTTTGCTTACAAAGTTAATCTATAACAAAACAAGCAAATCTAAGAACACAACAGCGCAGGACAATCCATATTTATTGGATCGCCCTGCGCTGTTGCATATGGCATAAGATACTGGCATCAATCGAGCAGTTTACTCACCCAAGTGCCTTCATTGTATGTTTGACTTCGGCATTATCATTCAACTCATTGATTATAAGGCAATTTTCAAGGCCAACAACAAAAAGGTCGTAACACTACTATGCTACGACCTCTTACGATAATTATATTATATAATGTATATCTAT
>JAFZDG010000215.1 GCA_017561285.1 Bacteroidaceae bacterium | reverse complement strand
TATCGCTCTACATCGGTATCGGTGCGTAGTATTTGGGGTAGTGGTGGCTGCTGGTAGTGGGGTAGCAGTGTGTGCAGCTCTTGTAGTATGGTGCGTGTAGTGGCACGTCCCGATAGTGTACGTATTGTTTCAATCTGTTGGCCGTTGGGTACAATCTGTGGCGAAATGCCGTTGCGGATGAGGCGGTCGGTTATATAGGCGCTCCATCCCCAGGGGTGGCAATGTGTGATGTCGTGTGGAGGTCGCAATGTGGCTTGGGCGGTGATACCCAGTGCATCGAGTATGTCTTGCATAGGCTTCTCTACGCACTGTTGTGCCCACACCCATGTGTTGCAGCTATGTGCATACCACAATGGCAGCAGCGACAGGTCGCGCGCTATGCCTTGTGCTGCAGGAGTTGGGGTGTAGTATTTGCCACCAAAGGCCAATGCCATATCGTTTTCGGGAGCAAAAAGGTAGAGTTCTTTGTGGGTATCCATTGCCGTAAATTAAGGTCGCAAGTTAGCAAATATTTGCCATACTATGGTCATAATGGTGTACAAAAAAGAACGTATCTCTCGCAGTGAGAAATACGTTCTGTGTGAAATCTATGCTCTGTTGTTTATTTAAAGAGTTTCTCGGGATATTCGCCGGCATCAACAAGTGCTTTGATTTTCTCAACAACCGAGGGACGGTCTTGTGCATATGTAACACCAAACCAGCGTGCAGTTGTATCGAGTACTTGGCAAGTAGAAGTGCCGTCTTGGATGAGTTTGTTTACCATAAGAGGTATGTAGAACTCCGATTTGATATTGCCGATGTTCTCTTGCAAGAAGTTTACGAAGTGGCTTTCCGAGTGCTCAAAATAGTCGGGAGTAAAGCCCCACATATTCATCGATACGGGCGTATTGTCTTCAATGCCCACCCACTCGTCGTTCTCATCTTTGTATTTCACAACGCCATCGATGCGCTCTATTTGAGTGCGCTCAACAACGTCGGTGAGCATACGGTTGTCGTCCATAGCACATACACCGCGAGCTACGCTGCCACTCTCCGACAAGGTGTTGCCTACGCGGTAGCCTACCATACAATATTGGTTGGCTTTGCCTTCCATCTCGCTGAGCCACTTGCCCAATACGGCAAAGCTGTCGCGACCGTAGAAGTCGTCGGCGTTGATAACGGCAAAAGGCTCGTTGATAACCTCTTTACCCATAAGTACGGCGTGGTTGGTACCCCAGGGTTTCACGCGGTCGGCCGGGCAGGTAAAGCCTTCGGGCAATTTGTCGATAGCTTGAAATACCAACTCAACGGGAATGTGATTGATATATTTATTGAGTACTTTCTCGCGGAAATCGGCTTCAAAATCTTTGCGGATAACAAAAACAACTTTGCCAAAACCGCCACGAATGGCATCGAAAATAGAGTAGTCCATAATAGTCTCTCCATTGGGGCCAAGACCATCCAATTGTTTGAGACCACCATAGCGGCTACCCATACCGGCTGCAAGTACAAAAAGTGTAGGTTTCATATCTTTCAGTATTAAGTCTGTTAGCAAAGTTTGCGAGAACCGTCAGAGATTACTACATCATATACTTTGGGCAATTTGCCATATTTCTCTTTGTATGCCTCTTTGGCACGAGCTATGAATGCATCGTACAACTCCTCTTTAACAAGGTTGATGGTGCAACCACCAAATCCGCCACCCATCACGCGCGAACCTGTTACGCCACACTCGCGAGCGATGTCGTTGAGGAAGTCAAGCTCTTCGCAACTTACCTCGTAGAGTTTGCTCATTCCGTAGTGAGTTTCATACATCTTAGCACCCACAGTTTCGTAGTCGCCTTTCTCCAACGCCTCACATACATCGAGTACGCGTTGTACCTCGCCTATTACATATTCGGCGCGCATATAGTCTTCGGCGCTAACTTCGGCTTTCACCTCTTCGAGCATAGCCATATTGGCATCGCGCAAAAATTCAACCTCAGGGTGACGTTGTTTCATAGCAGCCACTACGTTCTCGCAGCTCTCGCGACGTTTGTTGTATGCGCTCGATGCAAGTTCGTGCTTCACGACAGTGTCGAGCAATACCAAGCGATAGCCTTCGGGTTTGAAGGGGAAGTGTTGGTATTCGAGGCTGCGGCAGTCGAGGCGAATGAGGCTACCCTCTTTACCAAATACCGAAGCAAATTGGTCCATAATACCGCATTTAACACCGCAGTAGTTGTGTTCGGTAGCTTGACCTACTTTGGCCAACTCAAATTTGTCTATTTTGTTCTCTCCGAAAAGGTCGTTGAGGGCGTATGCATAGGTGCTCTCGAGAGCAGCCGATGATGACATACCGGCTCCCAGAGGTACATCGCCTGCAAATGCAGTGTTGAAACCCTTAACCTCTACACCGCGTTTAATCATCTCGCGGCATACACCAAAGATGTAACGAGCCCACGATGTGCGGGGTGCATCTTCTTCGTTAAGGCCAAACTCAACGTAGTCTTTCATATCTATAGAGTATGCGCGTACTTTGTCAGTACCATTGGGACGCAACTCGGCAATCATACCTTTGTCAATAGCACCGGGGAATACAAAGCCACCATTGTAATCGGTGTGTTCGCCAATGAGGTTTATACGACCGGGTGATGCATATACCGAGCCTGTAAGGCCATCGAAGTGTTTGATAAATCTACTTCTTACAAATTCAATATCCATAGTATTAATATTATATGGTTAATAAATAAATTATTTTGTCGAAAACTTGAAAGTCGTGTGCGACTTGAATGTCTCGCCGGGGCGCAATGTCGTAGAAGGATATTGTGGATGGTTGGGCGAGTCGGGGTAGTGTTGTGTCTCAAGGCAGAACGATGTGCGGGCATTGTAATACTTGCCATGCTTGCCTATATTCTTTCCATCGAGCCAGTTGGCTGTGTAAAGTTGTATGCCGGGCTCGGTGGTGAGTACCGTAAGGACAATGCCGGTGCGAGGAGAGCTGCACTCTGCCACCTCGGCATATATGCCATCGCCTTTATCGAGTACATAGCAGTGGTCGTAACCATGACCAAATATAAGTTGCTCGAATGGCTCATCGATGCGCTCGCCTATGGTATGGGGCGTATCAAAAGCCATAGGAGTACCCGCTACGGGAGCCGGATCGCCATACGGAATGGCCGTTTCGTCGGTAGGCAAATAGTGTGAGGCCTTGATTGTGAGAGTGTGGTCATCAACGGTTGTTTCGCCTACACCCGAAAGATTGAAAAATGCGTGGTTGGTAAGATTCACAACCGTAGCTTTGTCGGTGGTAGCTTCGTAGGTAATATCTACGCTGTTGTCTTGTGTAAGACGATAGGTAACGGTTGCCGACAAATTGCCCGGGAAACCCTCTTCGCCATCGGGCGAAGTGTAGCGCAAAACAATTGTTTGATT
>JAFZDG010000214.1 GCA_017561285.1 Bacteroidaceae bacterium | reverse complement strand
CCCAGGGCGTGCGACACCTGCTTGTAGTTGAACTGGTTGTTGGGAGCGGCATTGAAAAATGCCACTATCTGCTGCATCAAGTCGTTGATGGTCATACGATTGCTCGCTTTTTTCCGTTTCTCTGCCATAGCTTGTTTATTGTTTTACAACGTTACGTGCAAAGTAAGCGATTTTTTTGCAATCGAGGGCAGTAATTAATATTTAATAATATTAATGCTCTTGTTAAGCATTGAAAAATTGTATGTTGATATATGTAGCTGTGATTTGCTTTGTGGTTATCAGCAAAACAAATAGCGCACGTCTCGTTGTGAGTGTGCGCTATCTCAGTTATTATTGAATGGGAATATTATGCGTCAATGTTGGCGTAAGTAGCGTTTTCTTCGATGAAGTCGCGGCGGGGGGCAACTTCCTCGCCCATCAACATCGAGAAGATACGGTCGGCTTCGGCAGCATTTTCGATGTTTACTTGCTTGAGAATACGATTTTCGGGGTCCATAGTGGTTTCCCACAACTGTTCGGGGTTCATCTCACCAAGACCTTTGTAACGTTGTATCTCTATGTTCTCTTCCTTTCCTTCGCCATAGTTGGCAATGAACATATCGCGTTGCAAGTCGGTCCAGCAATACTCCTCAACTTTGCCACGTTTGCTCTTACACTTGTATAGAGGAGGTGTAGCTATGTAGAGGTAGCCTTGCTCTATAATGGGGCGCATACGGCGGAAGAAGAATGTCATCAACAAGGTGGCGATGTGAGCACCATCGACATCGGCATCGGTCATAATGATGATTTTGTGATAACGCAACTTGTCGATATTGGCAGCCTTGCTATCGTCTTCAGTACCAATGGTAACGCCCAGGGCCTTAAACATATTGCTGATTTCTTGGTTCTCAAATACCTTGTGATCCATTGCCTTCTCTACATTGAGAATCTTACCGCGCAAGGGTAGGATGGCTTGGAACATACGGTTGCGGCCTTGCTTGGCTGAACCACCTGCCGAGTCTCCCTCGACAATGAATATCTCACACTCTTCGGCATTGCGTGATGAGCAGTCGGCCAATTTTCCGGGCAATCCGCCTCCGGTAAGAGGTGTTTTGCGTTGTATTTTCTCACGTGCGGCACGTGCTGCATGGCGTGCTTGCGCTGCAAGTATTACTTTGTCAACAATGGCTTTAGCTTGCTTGGGATGCTCCTCGAGATATTGAGCCAATGCCTCGTTGATGGCTTGTTGCACTGCACCGGCTACCTCACTGTTACCAAGTTTGGTTTTGGTTTGACCTTCGAACTGAGGCTCCATCACCTTTACCGAAATAACTGCGGTAAGACCTTCGCGGAAGTCGTTGCTGTCTATTTCAATTTTTACCTTTTCGAGCATCTTAGAGTCCTCGGCATACTTCTTGAGTGTGCGAGTGAGGCCCATACGGAAACCGGTAAGGTGTGTACCGCCTTCCATTGTATTGATGTTGTTTACATACGAATAGAGGTTCTCGGTAAATGAGGTGTTATAGGTCATAGCCACCTCAACAGGGATACCTTGCTTTTCGGTTGTGATGTGTATGATATCTTCAATAAGAGCTTCTTTGCCATGATTGATGTACTTGACAAACTCTTTGAGGCCCTCTTGCGAATAGTACTCTTCGCAATGGGCATTGCCTTCTTCATCGACGCGACGACGGTCGGTGAGCGAAAGGCGAATACCGGCATTGAGGAATGCCAGGTCACGCAAGCGGTGTGCAAGGGTATCGAAGTTGTATTCGGTAGTCTCTTGGAAAATAGAACCATCGGGTTTGAAGGTCACGCTTGTACCGGTATCGGTGCAAGTACCTATTACCTCTACATCGTGTAGGGGTTTACCGCAAGAGAACTCTTGCATATGTATCTTGCCATCGCGACGTACCTCGGCACGAAGGTAAGTCGATAGTGCATTCACACACGACACACCTACACCATGAAGACCGCCCGATACTTTGTATGAGCCTTTGTTGAATTTACCACCGGCGTGCAGTACGGTGAGTACAACTTCGAGTGCCGATCGGCCCTCTTTTTCATGAATATCTACGGGGATACCGCGACCATTATCTATTACTGTAATAGAGTTGTCGGGATTGATATATACATCTATGTTGGTGGCGTAGCCTGCAAGGGCTTCGTCAATAGAGTTATCTACTACTTCATATACAAGATGGTGCAAACCTTTTACGCCGGTGTCGCCAATGTACATGGCAGGGCGTTTGCGTACGGCTTCAAGGCCTTCGAGTACTTGAATACTATCGGCCGAATAATTGCCGTTTTTCTCTTCCAATTCTTCTGACATATTCTTGTTTTGCTTTGGTCGTTAATGTTGTGCGATATGCGCACAAATTTCATTGGCATAAGTCGTTGCGGCTTATGCACAAAATGCTTTGCAAAATAAAGATACTTGCCTGCGAGCGAAATATATAAAGCGTAGCTTTCAATATTTTACGGTATGCACAGTTTATCTTTATGCCTTACCGCAAAGATAGGAAAAAATTGTGAGAAATGATGCGATGAAAGGTCGTTTTTTTGCGTCCTTCAATCCTTAAATTTTGTAATAAATAAGAGGTGGCTTTGAGGCTCTGAGGTGGCGGTCAAGACGGGTTGGGTGTGAGTTTGTGGTGGGTGAGGTAGGGTTGCAGGATGTCTAAAAATGATGTAAAAAGAAAAAGCACTTACTGTTGGTAAGTGCTTTTTTGTAGCCGATAGGGGAATCGAACCCCTCTTTTAAGATTGAGAATCTTACGTCCTAACCGATAGACGAATCGGCCATTTGGCTTTGGTGCGACAAAGGTAATACTTTTTGGGTGTAACTTCCAAATTTTTGAGACGTTTTTTTGTAAAAAAATGCTTGCTTGTTCTAAATGCAGCCTTAAATTCACTTGTTGGGCCGTTCGATGCTTTTGTGATGGCGGGTTTATAAACGGTTGTAATATATTATAAATGTGGTGGGGTGTTTGAGCGTTGTGCTTTAGAGTGATGTAATAAGATGTTATTTCTATTTGTTTAACCAAAATGTAATATTCATCTTGTTGTGTTTTTGAGTCAAATTGGTTAATTTTGTATCGAAATTATTAAAAAAATATACAATATGATTATTACAACGGGAAATATATTGTTGATTGGTTCGATTTTGCTCATAGTGAGTATCGTGTTTAGTAAAGCGGGTTATCGTTTTGGAGTTCCTACGTTGCTGGTTTTTCTTATAGCCGGTATGCTTTTTGGTACCGATGGTCTCGGCTTGCAGTTTGACAATGCTTCGGATGCGCAATTTCTGGGCGTGATAGCATTGAGTGTTATCTTGTTTTCGGGTGGTTTGGATACCAGATTTTCCGACATTAAGCCTATTTTGGCTCCGGGTATTGTTTTGTCAACGTTGGGTGTTGTACTTACTACGCTGTTTGCGGGTTTGTTTATATCGTGGATAACGGGGTTTGAGTGGGTGAATGTAACTTTGCCTCTTACAACATCGCTCTTATTGGCGGCAACAATGTCATCTACCGACTCGGCATCGGTGTTTAATATTTTGCGCTCGCAACGAATGTCGCTCAAATACAATCTTCGTCCTATGCTCGAGTTGGAGAGTGGTAGTAATGACCCTATGGCCTATATGCTCACTTTGGTGCTTATACAGGTGATTGGTTCTGGTGCCGTTTCGGCTACCGAAGTCTTCTCGTTGCTTTTTGTGCAGTTTGTAGTGGGTGGTGCAGTAGGTTTTTTGATGGGGCGTGGTGCTGTTTGGTTTATCAATCGTCTTAACCTGCCCAACTCATCGCTTTATCCCATTGTTGTTTTGGGGTTGGTTTTCTTGGTTTACTCTTTTGCCGATGTGTGCCATGGCAACGGATTCTTAGCTGTGTATATAGCCGGTATCGTAATGGGTAATAGTCGCATTGCCTTCAAACGTGAAGTGTCGACATTCTTGGATGGTGTTACCTGGTTGTTCCAAATAGTGCTATTCTTGATTTTGGGATTGTTGGTTAATCCTCATGAAATGGTATCGGTAGCGTTGGTAGGTGCATTGATAGGTGTGTTTATGATCGTAATAGCGCGTCCATTGAGCGTAATGTTGTGTCTGTTACCATTTAAACATATCAACTTCAAATCGAGATTGTTTATTTCGTGGGTGGGTTTGCGTGGAGCAGCGCCTATTTTGTTTGCCACATATCCCATTATAGCCAATGTTGAGGGGGCTAATATTATCTTCAATGTGGTATTCTTTGTTACCATCCTCTCGTTGGTGGTTCAAGGTACTACCTTGTCGATGATGGCCAATGCGTTGGGGGTTTCGGAGCCGGAGCCGGAGAAACCCGATCATTTTGGAGTGGAGCTTCCGGAGGAGTTGGAGACCTCGCTCAATGCGCTGGATGTTACTGCCGAGATGCTGGTAGATGGAGTGACACTCAAGGAGGTGAAGTTGCCTCATGGGGCTTTGGTAATGCTCATACGCCGTGGGCATGAGTTTATAGTGCCTAATGGCTCGGTGCAATTGCGTCCGGGCGACCGCTTGCTTATGATTTCGCAAGAAGTAAAGCCGCGTGAGAAATTGAAGATATAGGCTGTTGAAGCTGTTGATGAGGGTGTGCTGTTGTTGATTACGGCACACCCTTGTTGTTTGGTATTGTTGTCCCCTCCAATAGCGGCTTGTATTCTGTTGGGCATATATAGCAAAAGACCGCTTTGTGGTAAAGCGGTCTTTCTGTAGCCCATAGGAGAATCGAACTCCTCTTTCAAGAATGAAAATCTTGCGTCCTAACCGATAGACGAATGGGCCATCATCAGGGACTTTGCGGCCTCCTGTAATTTTTTACGCTTGATTAGAGAGCGTTAACGTGGTGAGCAAGCTTCGACTTGAGGTTAGCTGCCTTGTTTGCGTGAATGATATTCTTCTTGGCAAGCTTGTCGAGCATAGAGCTTACTTTCTTGTACAATTCTGCGGCCTCATCTTTCACAGTGGTAGCGCGCAACTTACGCATAGCGTTACGAGCAGTTTTAGCATAGTAACGATTGTGCAAGTTTCTTACTTGTGTCTCTCTAATTCTTTTCTTAGCAGATTTATGGTTTGCCATATCTTTTTAGTGTTTTATTTATTATCTTGTAGCCCATAGGAGAATCGAACTCCTCTTTCAAGAATGAAAATCTTGCGTCCTAACCGATAGACGAATGGGCCTTACCTATTGGCTTTGTAGTGCAACTGTGTACTTCTACAAAAGCGAGTGCAAATATACGGCTCTTTTTTATATCTGCAAAACTTTTTGGCTCAAAATTTTATTTTTTCCTCTTTTTTATAGTGAATTAGGCCTTTTGAGGCTCTTTTTGTGGGTATTGTTTCTTGTTTCTTTGCTTATTATTGTGTTATTTTGCGTCTATGTACGATAAGACTCGTGGTATTGTTCTGCACACGATACCTTATAATGACACGCTCTCGGTGGTGCATATTTTTACTGAGCGCTATGGGCGTATGTCCTATACATTGCCCCGAGGTGCCGGGCGTGCTGCAAAGATGGCGCGCGCCTTATATATGCCTTTGTCACTGCTGGAGTTGGAAGTGGAGACGCGTGCCGGGCGTAATTTGCAGCGCATACGTGAGGCGCATACTTGGATACCGCTTCCCTATGTACAGAGTGATCCTATACGTGCTTCGTTGGCTATGTTCTTGTCGGAGTTTTTGGGTAGTGTGTTGCGCAATAATGAGCCGCAACCCCAACTTTTTGCTTATATAGCTCAGTCGGTAGGTTTGTTGGATCGTATGGGGCCGGGATTGGCCAATTTTCATATCTGTTTTCTGGTAGGTCTTACCTCTTATATAGGTATTACTCCCAACTGTGAGGGTTATCGCCCCGGTACGTATTTTGATATGCAGGAGGGTGTGTTTGTATCACAACCTCCCGTTATCAATGCATCGTTACCTCCGGTCGAGGCTGCCTTTATGGTGAAGTTGCTGCGAATGAATTATGCCAATTTGCATTTATATCGTTTTTCGCGCAGTGAGCGCAATCATATTCTCAATCGCATCATTTCTTATTATGGTATCCACCTCACCGGTATGGGACAACTCTCTTCGCCTGCTATATTGCAGGCTCTCTTCGATTGACTTTATTTACGGCGTTTGCGCGTTTTGGGCTTGCCGTTGAAGATTTCATAGTTGAAGCCTCCGTTATTGACATCGGGTGCGTTGTCTTTGTTGCGGCCTCGGCGTGAGGGGCGTTCGTCGTTTTGGAAGCGAGCTTCGCCTCGGCGATTTCTGCTACGCTCGTTACGTGGTTGTTCTTCGTTGTAGGCAGGACGGCCATTGCGACGTTCTTTGCCCGGTTTCTCGTTGTTACGCTCGTTGCGTTCTTTGCCCTTGCTGCGTTTGCCTTCGCCTCCATATTTTTTGTTGGGATCGGCAATCTCGGCATAAATGCGATTGCCATAGAAGTCGGTGTGTTTGAGGGCTGCTACAACTCTGCGAGCAAATTTTTCTTCTACATCTATGAGCGAATAGCCTGTAAAGAGATCTATACGACCTATGTTGATGCGTCCGGGAACGTTTTCATTGATGAGGTCGAGTATATTATAAGGTGTGCAACCTGTCGCTTTGCCTTGGTTGATATATATGCGAGCATATCCCGGTTCGGCATGGCACGATCCTTTTTCGCGGCGATCGTCTTGGCCTTTCGACTTGCGTTCACGAGGCTTTTCGTCGGGAAGGTCTATGTCGGGAGCATCGCGATAGTACTCCAACAGACGATTGAACTCGAGCGATATAAATCGGCGTATCAAATCTTGGTCATCGAGCCACGACAGGCGGCGGAAGATAGGAGGCAACAATGGTTCTATTTCGGCTTCGTTTACCTCAACTTTCTCAATGCGGTCAACAAGGTTGAAGAGTTGTTTTTCGCATATTTGTTTACCGGTAGGTATGTGCTCGCGTTCAAAAGTTTTGCCAATGATTTTTTCGATGGCTCTAATTTTTCCTTTTTCACGGCTGTGAACGATGGCAACCGAAACACCCGACTTTCCGGCACGACCTGTGCGGCCACTACGGTGGGTGTATGTCTCTATATCATCGGGCAAACCGTAGTTGATGACGTGTGTGAGGTCTGTTACATCAAGACCACGTGCAGCCACATCGGTGGCCACCAATAATTGAATATTGCGTACGCGGAACTTTTGCATTACCAAGTCGCGTTGCATCTGCGATAGGTCGCCATGCAACGACTCGGCATTGTAACCATCCGAAATAAGGGCATCGGCAATCTCTTGTGTTTCGCGGCGGGTGCGGCAGAAGATGATACCGTATATGTCGGGGCAAAAGTCGGCAATACGTTTCAAGGCAAGGTACTTGTCGTTTGCCTTTACCATATAATATATGTGGCGAACATTCTCGGCACCTTCATTGCGGCTGCCTACGACAATCTCTTTAGGATTGTTCATATAGTTGCGAGCAATCTGTTCGATACCGGCCGGCATCGTGGCCGAGAAGAGTAGCATTTTGCGATTTTCGGGTACGAAAGCAAGTATCTCATTGATACTGTCAAGAAAACCCATATTGAGCATTTCGTCGGCTTCGTCCATAATGACGGTAGTTGTCTTGCTCAGCGATACGCATTGTCGGTTGATGAGGTCGAGCAAACGACCGGGAGTAGCCACAATAACGTGGCTGCCTTTACGCAGTGCACGTATTTGTACCTCAATGTTGGCTCCTCCATATACCGGAGTGATATGCAGATTGGGTATGTACTTGGCATAGTCGGCTAAGTCGCCGGCAATTTGCAGACACAACTCGCGTGTGGGAGCCATGATAAGGGCTTGTGGGTATAGCTTGTTGATGTCGATGCGTTGTAGCAAGGGTAGGCCGAAAGCAGCAGTTTTACCTGTGCCGGTTTGAGCCAGTGCAATAAGATCGGTCTCTTCGCCCAATAGTAGAGGGATTACTTGTTCTTGTACGGGCATAGGTGACTCGTAGCCCATCTCGGCGATGGCTTGCAATATGGAGGGTACAATACCCAATTCTTCAAATGTCTTCATTGATAGTGGTGTGAATATATAAAAATGCACCCGCTGTGAATGCGGGCGCAAAGGTAGTAAAAAATGGTGGCATAATTGCTGTTTTATACCATTTTAGGTCGTTGTAATTCGTTTTTTCTTGTTTTATTGAGTCTTGTTGCTATGATATGGTGTGAGCTGCTACTTACTTGTATTGTGCAGCTATCTCTTCGGGAAGGTAGTTTTCTTGACTCATACACACCTGTGATGAAAAGTTGAGTGCATATTGCAAGATAGGGGCCCACTCATCGAGTGTGAGCTTATTGAGATTGTCGAGGGTAACATTCTGGCGTATAAGACCAAATATAATACCGGCATTGAAGGTGTCGCCGGCTCCGATGGTGCTGATGGGCTTCCCAATCGAAGGAGCATCGAAGTGACGATGTCCTTGCTCGCAATAAAACTCTATGCCCTGGCCGCCACGAGTATAGATGAAGTTGGGACAGTAGAATTTAATCTTGTCAATGTATATTTTTTCGGGATCGTTGAGCTTGTATAGCGTTTCAAAGTCCTCGTCCGAGCCACGTACAATATTGGCATACTCGAGGTTTTCGATAATAGATGGCATAAGCATCATTGCTTTGTGTGCGTGTGCTTTGCGGAAGTTGGGATCGTAGTACACAATGGCTTTACGAGTCTTGGCAAATTCGAGAATTTCGATGATGCGATGACGCAACACAGGGTTCACCGAGAAGTAAGAACCGAAGATGATGATGTCGCCTTCGTTGATGAGTGGCATAACTACATTGAGACGGTCGGCAGGAAATTGGTGATAGAATGTATAATTGGCATTGTTGTTTTCGTCGAGAAATGCCAATGATATGGGTGTCTTGCCATCTTTAGAGCTATATATATCAATATAATTGGTGCTTATATTATATTTGTGCATAAACTCTATAATCTCTTTACCCACTTGATCATCGCCCAGTTCTGTGACCAGGGCTGTATTCATTCCCAATCGGCCCAATGTAATGATGGAGTTGAATGTAGAACCTCCAGCCACCGATTTTTGGGGTTGCCACTCGCCGTTTGCATCTTTGCGGAAAATAATGTCAAGTATAGTCTCGCCTATTCCTATGATTTTTCTCATGGTTGTTATGTTTTGAGGTTGTATTGCGGTAACTTATTTCTTTGCCAAATCCGAGCCTTCGAATTGTCGTATGGCATTTTTCCATTCATCGCTGATGGGGGCGCTCACGCCGGTTGCTACATCAAATCCTACCATAATGGTGCGGCATATGCCTTTTATCTCGCCGGTCGTAGTATTGATAATGCGTTGCAAAAGTTTGAAACTTCTGTTGCCTATCTCTACGCAGCAGGTTTCTACGGCTACTTGCTCGTATGAGTATATGGGTGATAGAAAATCGGCGTTGACGTTGGCTATAACGACATCGGCTTTGCGCCAATCGATCGACTGATTTTTCACTGTCTCGAAGTAGCGACTTTTACCCAGATCATAGAAAGTGAAATATACCGAGTTGTTGACGTGACCAAGTGCATCAATGTCGTTAAATCGTAGTTGAAGAGGGTAGCTGTGGTGAAAGGTTGGGGTTTGGGTATTTTGATCCATTGTTATATCTTATTTAAAATAAATATTCTTGATTACAGGGCGACCTATGTGTGTGTTGAGGCGGTCGATGAGTGTGCGGCGGTTCATAAACAATTCGTTTCGCAGTACGGCCGATGATAGTCGTACTTGTAGGGTGCCCTTGTCGAAATGTAATGACAACGTACATTTATCAACCGCTTCGCCCATAGCCTCTTTCCATGCAGCACGTGCGCGTGCTGCGTCAAGACCAATGTCGAGGTGGTTTTCTCGCAATATCTCATCGAGTATTTCGCTCAGTACTTGTGCTTCTTTTCGTTTCATAACATTGCATTATGGTATGAGCGTAAAAACTCCGTTTTCTACATTATAGAGACAATGGTGTGCCGTAGTGCGTCGCACTATATTGTCGAGGTATTCGCGGTTGGTGTCGGTGATGAATATTTGGCCAAATATATCGCTCGAAACCAATTGCATAATGCGCTCTACACGCTCCGAATCGAGTTTGTCAAACAGGTCGTCAAGCAGCAATATGGGGCGCGTATTACCATTGTGTGCAAGGAAATCGTATTGAGCCAATTTTAGGGCAATGAGGTACGTTTTGCATTGGCCTTGCGAGCCTATACGTTTCATAGGATATAGGTCTAATGTCATCTCCATATCATCGCGATGGATGCCTTTGGTGGTATATCCGAGTATGAGGTCGCGTTGGCGTGTTTCGGACAATTGTTGCATCAGGTCGCCATCGGCCAAATGTGATTTATAGGATAGTCCTACTTGCTCGTTACCGTTGGCAATGAGGTTGTAGAAGCGATTGAAAACGGGTATAAACTCGCTTAGAAAACGACTGCGTGTATTGTATATGATTGTTGCGGCATGGGCCATCTGCTCTTCCCATATCTCATATAGCATTGCATCGCTCACCTCTTGACGTAAAAGGGTGTTGCGTTGTTCGAGGGCTTTGTTGTAACGTATGAGGGTGTCGAGGTAGGGTTTGTCCCATTGCGATATGACTATGTCGATAAATCGGCGACGTTCCTCGCTGCCACCTTGTATGAGAATTGTATCGTCGGGCGATACCATAACGAGTGGGGCAAATCCTATATGGTCCGATAGCCGGCTATACTCTTTCTTGTTGCGTTTGAACGACTTTTTTTGTCGTCTTCTTATGCCGCACGATAGTACTTCGGGTGTTTCGTTTCGTTCATACACTCCTTGTAGCATAAAGAAGTCTTCGCCATGTCGTATGTTTTGTGAGTCTATGACATGGGTGAAACTCTTGCAGAATGATAGGTAGTATATGGCATCGAGCAGGTTGCTCTTACCCATACCGTTGTTACCCAAAAAACAGTTGATATTATCCGAGAAGCTTAGGTCGGCTTGGGCAATATTCTTGAAGTTGATGATGGATAACTGTTGCAGTATCATATGGGTTGTCTGTTAGCTTAGTTGTGTTACTTTATCAATGATGGCCGGTACAAAGATGCATAGTCCGGCAGCTACGGCTGTAAGAGCTGTGAGCAATACTGCGGCAGCAGCAATGTCTTTGATATGGCCTATGGCCGGATGTATATCGGGGGTAATATGGTCACAGAGTCGTTCGATAGCAGTATTAAGGGCTTCAGTTACCCACACACTGCCTACCAATATGATGGCAATAGCCCATTCGAGAGGAGTGAGTGCAACCCACCATCCTACCCCTGCTACGCAAATGGTGGCAACGAGATGTATCCAAGTATTGTGCTCGCAAAAAAGTAGCTTCAGACCTTTGCCGGCATATACAAAACTACCCAATCGCTCGCGCAATGAAAATTTATGTTTTATATCTCTATCTCTCATATCACATTATTTTACCATCCGCCTCTGGCTCCGCCACCGCCGGTCATACCGCCGCCAAAGCCTCCGCCGCCGAAGTTGCTTCCTCCGGTGGTTTTGGGAACTACAATCATAGGTATAAAATAGGTGTCTATCTTGCGTTTCTTGCAGTATTGACAGGTATATATCTTCTCGCCTTCTCCTGCCGATACGGTGGTGGCGGGAACTACAATGCGGTCGTGCGAAAGACTCATTGTTTTGGCGTGGCAATAAGGACATTCGCTATATAGTGTGTACGCATTGTCAAAGCGCAATATCTCGGTATTGCGACAATGATTGCACATCCAAACATCATAGTCAACCGAACCTATACGCTCTTCGATGTCTTCTTGTGGTGAGAGAAATTGATTGTCAACATCTTCAGAAAGACGGTGCATTGGAGAACCGCACAAATCGCAGTTGCGGGGATTTGTGCGCATTTTCTTCATTACATTTTTGCTGTATATATAGTTGATGATACCCCAGAACGGGAAGAAGATGGCTGCAAGAATCATCATTGTGCGCGAATTGTATAATTCTTTATAGCACTCATATGGGTTGTTGCTGAGTTTGTTTGTGGTGCGTTTGATTTGTATGCTGTGTATGAGTGATATAAAGAAACTGCAAATCAAGTACACCAACAATATGCTTACCAGTAATGCTTTGGTTTCTTGATCGAAAATAGGTTCATCGGCCATCAACTCGGCCGATGCCTCGGGTGTCATAATGATGTGTAGCGTTTGTTCTACAGCCTCGCTCATACCTTTACCATATGCACCCTCACGAAATGCGGGAGTGATATATTGACGTATAATGCGGCTGCATAGTATGTCGGGCAATACGCCCTCCAAACCATATCCGGTGCGAATAACCACCTGTCGTTGATCCATAACAGCAATATACAACAGGCCGTTATCGTTGCTTGCCTTTCCTATACCCCAATGGGTAAAGAGTCGGGTGGCAAAGTCGTCTATGTCATCGTTTCCGATAGAGGGGAGCATAACAACGGCTGCCTCAACGCTGTTGCTGTCGCGTAGTTGAGCCAGCAGATTGTTGATGTGTGTACGCGATGTATTGTCTATGTAACCATCGGGGTCGGTAACATATTGCGTACGATCGGTTACTTGTACATTGGGAACACTCTCTACGGTGTATTGACGTGCTTGCAGCGGCAATGCCACAAGCAGCATCAACAATGCGATGATATGAAAATATACTCTATTCATTGTTGTTTAATGTTATACGGCCGGCAGACTCATACCGTTTATCTTACGATATAGGTCGAGTGCATACACATCGGTCATACCCGATATATAATCGACTGCAGCTTGTAGTTTGTTATAGACGCTTTCGGCTCGGGTTTCGTATTGCTGGGGTACCTTGTTGAGTATCAGTTGCGAATAGTTCTTGTCGGGATAGAGTACTGCATCTATAAGTTTGTCGAGCAGTTCGCTTATGATGCGATTACCGGCCAATTCTATGTCGAGAACGTCGCTACTGCGGTATATCTTATCCCAAGCCACCTGTGAGCAGTGTGCATAGGCATCTCGAGGTATTTGTGAGATGTGATCGATGAGGCTGCCTTTGAATGTGCCACTCAGGAGTTCATCTTCGTGCTCGACAAAGAGTTGAGAGCACTCGTCAATGAGCAGACCTATGACGCGAGAGCGTAGGTAGGCAATCTGTTCGTTGCGATCATCGGCAATCTTCAGTACCTCTTGTATGTGGGGTAGTTTATCGGGTTCAAAAAATTCCAACAATAACTCTTTTGTTTGGTTGGTAGTGAGCAATTTTAGCTTATGGGCATCTTCGATATCCATAATCTGATAGCAAATGTCATCGGCAGCTTCAACAAGATATACCAATGGGTGGCGGTGAAATCGCAATCCGCTGTCGCCATCGGGTAGCAACCCGAGGTCGTTGGCAACCCGGCGAAAATCATCACTTTCCGATGCAAAGAATCCCGACTTGCCCTTTTTGGTGGATAGTGTCGAGGCGTAGGGGTATTTTACAATAGATGCCAAAGTAGAGTAGGTGAGTGCAAAACCACCTTTGCGACGACCGGTAAACTGGTGTGTGAGTAGGCGAAACGCATTGGCATTACCCTCAAAGTGTGTAAAGTCGTTCCACTCCCAGTCGCTTAGCAATTGCTTCAGAGCAAGTCCTTTGCCTTCAGAAAAATAAGTGGCAATGGCACGTTCGCCCGAGTGCCCGAAAGGAGGATTCCCTAAGTCGTGAGCCAAGCAAGCCGCAGCAACGATAGAACCCATATGCATTAGTTTCTCCTCGGTGGGTGTACCGGCGTATTTGGGTGCAAGAGATACGGCTACATTCGTACCCAATGAGCGTCCTACACACGATACCTCAAGGCTGTGTGTGAGTCGGTTGTGTACAAAGATGCTGCCCGGTAAAGGGAAAACCTGTGTTTTGTTTTGCAAGCGGCGGAATGGGGCAGAAAATATCAGTCGGTCGTAATCGCGCTGAAAGTCGGTACGAGTGTGTTTTCGCTCATCGTGAAATTCCTCCATACCAAATCTTTTGGCGGTTATGAGCCTATCCCAGCTCATACGTTTAGGTGTGTTTTTGTCTTGCATCTTATTGTTTGTCATTAACAAATTTCTCAACTTGCAAAGATAACAACAAACGAGCGAGATATGCAAAGCTTACTTTGATATATTTTGCAGTGAGTATGATGTATAATCTATAAAAATGGTGAATTTTACCCCAATTGGAGTTGATATCGGCAGGCGAAAATAGGGATGTGTTTTTTTGATTTTATTGAAAATATCAGATGGTATCTGCTTCCATAAATCGTACTACTCCGTCTTGGCTGTTCGAGGCTATGATTTGGGTTGCTTGCTTTTTAACCTCCTCAATGGCATTCTCGGGGGCATATGAACGATGTGCTATCTCAAACATAGGTAGGTCGTTGAGATTGTCGCCGAAGGCAACAATTTCTTGGGCTTCTATCTGCCGGGCAAGTTGAGTGATGGCGGTGGCTTTGGATGTTCCGGCCGGATATATCTCGAGATACCCTTGTTCGGGTTGCATGCTATCGCAATATAGATAGCTGCGGTGTCCGGCAATGCAACTGATGCGGTTGTATATCTCTTGCAACTTGTCGTATGCACCCATAAAGAATATCAGTACGGTTTTTTGTGGAGGTGTGATTGCTCGTTCTACCTCTACGTATTTTTTATAAGGAGTACCTTTACGGCAAGAAATAAACTCTTGTTGGCGACTGTCGGTCGTGGTTCGATAGGCTACGTGCAACAGCGATTGGTCTATATAATATATCATTGGCGATAGGTCGGTGTTGCCAATGGTGTCTATGATTTGAGCTGAGATTTCTTGTGGAAAAGAAGATATTGATAAATAACGGTTGGTTGCGATGTCATAAACAAGAGCTCCTGTCATCAGAATGACGGGTAAGTTTAGCTTTACGTCCGACATAAGTTTTACGACCGTAGCCGGCGTACGGGCTGTTGCGATAGTGAACATTGCGCCCTCTTCAATCAGTTTGTTGAGTGTTTGTGCTGTGTTGGCCGAAAGAAGAGATTCCTCGTTGAGAAGAGTTCCATCGAGGTCGCTGATGTATAATGTGCGCTTGTGTTGTGTCATAGGTGGCAAAAAACAAAAAGACCTGCTTTGTAGCAGGTCTTTTGCTCTTCAGGTTGGACTTGAACCAACGACCCTCTGATTAACAGTCAGATGCTCTAACCGACTGAGCTACTGAAGAATAAAATTTAGTTTAATAAGGTGCTCTTCAGGTTGGACTTGAACCAACGACCCTCTGATTAACAGTCAGATGCTCTAACCGACTGAGCTACTGAAGAAGATTTAACCTTGAAAGGCGGTGCAAAGATAAGACCTTTTTGTCAATTGTGCAATAGTTGGAGTGATTTTTTTTGATTTTTTGCTGAAATATTGAATTTGGTGACAATGAAAGGGAAGATAACTTGGTTGGTTGCTGTGTGAGTCTTGTTTTCATATTATTCTATTATATGTTATTTTGTCTTGCATTATTGACATATGTCAAAAACTTGTCAACTTTTTTGTGAAATATGCGTAAATTTGTTTGTTGTGCTATTTCTGTTGTCTATCTTTGGAACATCAATATTAAAATGTAACTAATATTATGTAAGCAATAAATAGAAAGATTATGAAAAAGGTTACAACATTACTTTGTGTGCTGTGTATGACTATAGGTATTGCCTCGGCACAAAGTATTATCGAGTTTACTACGCAGAAACCGGTTGATGAAGAGTTGGTGATGAATCTTTATTCGACATCGATCAATGATCCGTTTACTATCGATTGGGGAGATGGTACCACTACCACGCATAATATATCTCCTACTGATATGCCCTATTTTCAACGTGTATCGGGCAAGATCAAAGGCGAGACAATAACTATTACCGGCAACATCGTGTCGTTGATAGCTACCGAACAAAGCATTACTCGTGTAAAGGTAAAAAACCAAGCCAAACTCGAAAAACTCACATTATCAGATAATCTTATTACGGAGGTTCTGTTTGAGGGTGATGTTGCGCCGTTGCAGTTGTTAGAATTGAATAATAATCTCTTGGCCAATAGTACCGAGAATAATCCAACGCTGGGATTGGAAATTTTTGCATCAACGCTCGCAAATCTGAATCTTTCAAATAATAATTTGATATGCCTCAATATAGAGCAACTTGTAAATCTTAAGGAACTGTATGTGAAGAATAATCCCGATTTTACATCGTTGTTTATAGCTATGCCCGAGGAGTCGCGTATGATAGAGAAGATAGATTTAAGCAATGGTCAGTTATCGCATTTCTATCCTATCTATATGCCGGCACTTACTTCTTTGCACTTGAGCGACAATGTGCTGATGGAGGATTTTGTAATAGATCATTATTATCCGGCTTTGAAGTATCTTTCTATCAATAATAATTATATACCGGCAATAAATGTTCGTGAGTGTAAGATGCTTGAACAGTTCAATTGTTCGGGCAATATGCTCTCTTCGTTGGACGTTTCGCAAAATATTGCTCTCACTCATCTATTTTGCTCGCAAAACGGACTCTCTTATCTTGATATATCGAATAATATCCAACTGACAACACTTCATTGTAGTGATAACGATTTGGAAAAAGTTGATATTTCGCACAACTCTAAGTTGCAAGAAATCAATGTGTCGCACAATCCTATTACCCATATAAATCTTACCAATGTGTATAATTTGCGCCGTTTTGAAGCTGCAGCAACACTTTGCGACTATTTCTACTTTAACTATGTCAACCCGATGGGACGTTTTGAATATGTAGACGTAAGAGATAATAGCAATATGACAGCGCAATCTATTAACTGTATGTTTAAGACGCTTCCTATTCACTATGGAAAATCGTATAATGCCACATTGCTTATAAGTGGATCGAATGGTGAGACATCGGATACCTCTTATCCCAACAGTAGCGATATGGGATGGTTGACTGATATAAATGGCGATGGAACAGCTCAGTTTGATAAAGTTTCTGTATCGATTGACGCAGTCGATACCGGTGAAAAAATAGAGTTAGAGGGTAATTTTGGTGGTATCAACTCGGAGCAGTCATATACTTTGACTCAATATTCTACCGAAAACGGAACATTTGCTTTGGTACAATGGGATACACCCTATTTTCAACGGTTTAGAGAGGTTGCTACCGATGCATACATTGGTGTTCCCCTTGTTGTAATGCCATATCCTCAATCGGGCTACCGATTTGAGAGTGTAGAGATAAATGGTGAGAAAGTCTATAATGATTGGTTTGTTGTTGATGAGGCTTGCTCTATTAAGGTCAATTTTGTTCCTTTCGAGAAGTATATATCGTTTACCACTACCGAGGGTATTCCTTTGTCGTTCCAATTGGGTGGAAGCCAGGAAACTAACAAAATAGAGATAGACTGGGGTAATGGCAGTCGTCAGCCCTACGATATACCCCAATATAAAGATTACGAGATTGCCGGTGGTCGCATAGAAGGTACATCAATGAGCTCTACTGTTACCATTTATGGTGATGTTACATATGCCAATTTTGAAAGCGAGCCTTATTTTGTTGGTTGGGACAATAGAATTACGGCTATTGACTTGTCGCAAAATCGCTCGCTGCAATATCTCGACCTATATTGGAATCCCATTACATCTATCGATCTATCGGGACAAGGCGATTTGGAAGTATTGGGCGTAAGTTATACAGCTATTAAGGAATTGAATTTGTCGGGAGCAGCCAATTTGATGCAATTGGAGTGCTATAGTGATGGGTATGGATTTGAAGAAGATGGAATTGCATTGTTGTCGCAAATAGATCTTTCACATACACCCAAGTTGCGCTATCTCGATGCCAAAAACAATGCTTTGGAGTCGATAGACTTCCGACATACACCCGATTTGGCTTATGTCAATGTTTCGAACAATGATCTTACAAATCTCGATGTTACCGGTTTGCCTCTGTTGTGGTATCTCTATGCCACTGACAATGCCATAGAGCAAATAGATTTGTCGCAAAATGTGCAGCTCTTGCAGTTGGCATTGGGACAAAACAAACTGACACAACTTGACTTGTCGGCCAACAACAGCATACAACTTCTCTCGATAGAGAATAACCAAATCAAGCATCTCGATGTAAGCAACATGCAGGGATTATATCAACTCAAGATAGGTGGTAATGGTATGGGTGCTTGTGACTTGAATGATATATATTATTCGTTACCCCTTTATCCCGAACTTACTCCGGAGGAGCAAGCTGCCATCGCCGGCTATCCGCTCAATGTGGGACAAGCCGGAGAAGAGTCGCCCAATGAATCATATGGTGCCGATGCCTCAATTGCAATCACTAAGGGATGGAGCATCAACATTCAGGGTAATGGCAGCGGTTGCGAAACAACCTATATAGATATTGTGCCTTCGGATAATGGTTCTATAAAATTGTATGATGCCGAAAATAAAGAAATTGTATCGGGTAGTACAACCTTGCGCAATAGTCTCATTACAATAGAGTCGACACCCGATGCGGGCTATTGCTACAACTCGCTTATGATAAATGATGTGGAGAGGGTTGATGGCAATACATTTATGATAGGAGCATATGCGCGTGTACAAGCTATCTTCAATACCGATAATGGCATAGAAGATAGCCCAAGCGAAAACGTACGTGTGTATGGAGCCGAGAATTGCATCAATATAGTGACTGCTCAAGGTGTAGATGTAGCAGTTGTTGCAATGGATGGTCGTGTTGTAGAGCATATGCGCGTTTATGACAATGCATCCATCGATGTAGCTCCCGGTATCTATATTGTTCGTGTTGTTGATAACGGCAGTGCTATTGTACATACTGTAGCAGTGCGTTGAAAAACTAAGTTACCATATTACTGATTTTCCCCGCAAGAGGCTGTTTTCGATGCTTTCTTGCGGGGATTTTGTATCTATGTTGGAAAGGGTTTGCTCTTGAGTAAGTGATAGATTAAACAAATAAAGTTAAAAAACGATGTCGGTGATACGAATATTCACTATCTTCGTACTATCAATTTATATAGTATAGAGTATGAAACGCTTCGTTATATCATTATTTATTGCAGTCGCATTGACAGCTATGGCCGACAAGAATGAACGTCAAATGTTCTCGTATTCACAAAACGTGGAGGTTTTTTCGGATGTCCTCAAGCGATTGTCTATTCACTATGTCGATACGTTGGATATAGATAAGAGTGTGAAGTATGGCATAGGTGCTATGTTGTCGACACTCGATCCTTATACCGTATATTTTACCGAAGAAGAGGCCAAAGAGTTTGCCGAACAGAGTACGGGCGAGTATGCCGGTGTGGGTTGTACAATTGTGCAACGCGATAGCGCAGTGTATGTGTCGGAGCCTTTTGAAGATACGCCCGCCTATGAAGTGGGCTTGCGCGCCGGTGATAAGATTGTGATGATAGACAATGATACGGTACTCGCATGGAAAAGCGATGATGTGAGTAAGCGTATGCGAGGTTTACCCAACACCTCCTTGCGAATGGTTATAGAGCGCACCGGTGTCGATTCGCTTATTGAGGTCAATATAATGCGCCGCATTATCACGCGCAATCCGGTTGTACACTATGGTACAGTGGCCGATGGGGTAGGTTATATATTGCTTGAAACATTCTCGGATAAGGCTGCCGATGAGGTGCGAAAGGCCTTTATTGAGTTGAAGGAAAAGAATCATATCACTTCGTTGATACTCGACTTGCGTGACAACGGGGGCGGTTTGGTAGGCGAGGCTGTTGATATATTGAGTATGTTTGTACCTCGTGGAACTACCGTATTGGAGTCACGAGGTAAAGATGCCGATGGTAACCATGTGTATAAGACCAATCGAGAACCTATAGATACCCAAATACCATTGGTTGTGCTTATCAATGGATATACAGCCTCATCATCGGAGGTTGTGGCAGGCGCTTTGCAGGACCTCGATCGAGCTGTTGTGGTGGGCGAGCGTTCTTATGGTAAAGGGCTCATACAACAAGTATTTCCTCTTCCCTACAATCGTACAATAAAGGTAACGGTTTCTTATTATTACATTCCCAGTGGGCGGTCGATACAAGCTATAGACTATACCAAGCGCGATGCCGATGGCCACGTAGCTCGTGTGCCCGATTCATTGACCAATGAGTTTAAAACCGCCGGTGGGCGCATTGTTCGCGATGGCGGCGGTATTACTCCCGATATCGCTATAAAACCCGATACGATGAGCCATCTTCATTACTATCTTTATATGGGGCATCATATTTTTGACTATGCAACCCGGTATGTTTCCAATCACGATACAATTGCTCCGGCGGCCGACTTCTCTCTTACCGATGCCGACTATGAGGCTTTTAAAGATTTTGTCGAGCAACGTGACTTTAAGTACGACAAGATGAGTAGTAAGCGTCTTGAGGAGTTACGCGAAGCGATGACCTTTGAGGGTTATATGGATGAGAATGCCAAGCATTTGATAGAGCAGCTCGAACAAAGTTTGCAGCACAATGTGCGACAAGACCTCGATACATTCCGCAAAGAGATAGAGTTGTCGCTTGCGCAGGAGATAGTGCGTAGGTACTACTATCAACGTGGGGCTATAGAGGTAAGTCTGCGAGGCGATACGACCATAAAAGGGGCTGTAGATTTGTTGCAATCGCCGGTGCAATATAAAGAGATTCTGTCTCCCAAAAAGGTTGTTAAATAGAACGTTACAAAAAATATAGAAAAATTCCCGTCATAAAATTTGGCGGGAATATTTTTATACTCTATATTTGTATCGGCTTCCGATATAAAGGTTGCCGATATAACGTGTGACGTAATATAAGATTGGTATGGGAGAAAATACAAATATTGTTCTTACCGAAGCGGTATATTACATATTGCTTTCGTTAATGAAACCACTGCATGGCTATGGCATTATGCAAAAAGTGAGTGAGATGACCGGCAATAGGCTTATCATATCGGCCGGTACTCTGTATGGAGCTATCAATACGCTGCTCGATCGTGGCTGGATAAAACAACCGATAGTGCAAGAGGAGAGCCGTCGCAAAGAGTATGTGATAACCGATGAGGGCCGTACTGCGCTGGTAAATGAGTTGGAGCGTCTTCGCGAGCTGGTAGCTAATGGCGAGGCTATATTGCGATAAAAATATTAACACATAAAATAAGCAGATTATGGAGACAAAACGTTATTTCAGGTATTTCACTATTGCCGACTATGAGCGTGAGCAAAAGTGGCTCAATGCTATGAGTCGTAGTGGATGGAACTTCGTGCGCACCAATGGTTTTGTATATACCTTCGAGAAGGGTACACCGGGAGAGTATATCTATAAGATAGACCTACCCAACGAATCGATGACTGACGTAGAGGTCGATGCCTACTATAAGTTTATGGAAGAGTGTGGTATAGAGGTTGTCAGTAGCTTTAAGTTCTGGCGTTATCTGCGCAAGAAGAGTACTGACGGGCCTTTCGATTCGGTAAACAATACTATGGCTCAATTGACAATGGTCAACAAAGCCTATGGTATGGCTACCAAAACGCTCTGCTTCTTTATCGTGATATTTGCGCTCATCATTCTGGCTTTGAATATTGCTCTTGCTTTTGTTTCGGGCAATGTAGCCGAGTTGATATCTGGTGCGATTTATGGTATTGCTTCATCGGCCTTCTTGGCAATGGCTATTATTATGATACCTATCATACAACGCTTGCGCACTCGCGTGAATGAGTTGATCGATGATATACAAATAAAAGGCTGATAACGATAGTTATACACACAACGAGGCGACTCCATCTGTAGTAGATGAGCCGCCTCGTATGTATTATGTTGTTCTATTATCTGAAAATATACCCAACAGATATACCGAGCTTAAAGATGTTGTTGCGTGTGGTTTGGTTTAGAAATGATGTTTGTCGGGTGAGGTCGGGTAGGTAGGCAAAGTTAAGCCCCACTCTTACATCGTTGAAGTTGTAAGCCACACCGGCCTCGGCTTTGATACCAAACATAACCTCGTTTTTGATAAACGATGCATTATCATCTTCAAAAAATTGATTCATAGTGGTTTTTACGGGGATGTCGAATTTGGGGCCAATACCCAAGTATGCGTGGAAATTTTTGACACCCAATTTGGCTCTGAAAGTGGTATTGAAATGTATGTTGTGGCGTTGCATTCGCCAATCAACTTCTTCGATAGGCAATCCAGTACCCTCTATAATATCAATTCGATCAATACCACCGGTGGTCATATAACCCACCTCGCTCGATAGGTAATACCAATTATTTTCTAACCAATCGACACCCAAAGTGAGGCTGTTACCAACCAATGTCTTGGTAAAATTGTGTGTAGGGGTGTCGTCTTGCATTGAAGAGAAAGTTGTACCTACATCGAGTTTGACAACTTGAGCCGATAAAGAAAGTGCCGCAAGAACGGTAACGGCGAGTAATGCTATTCGTTTCATGATGGTGCGTATATTTGTTATGTTTTTTGTGTAAGTCTTGAAGGGTGTCGGGCAATTATTTGCGGCCAAAGTCGGCCGGTATTTCTCCCCATTGGTCGGTCTCCCACTTGATGATGCGGTTGTCATAATGGTTGTTGTGTAGCCAAGCCTCGGCACGTGCAATGAGGTCGAATATGGGTGCGTTGACCGCGTTGCGTTCCAGTTTGGTTTTGCATTGCTTCTGTTTCACCCACAACATAGCATTGCGGCTGTCGCTGTATATGGGCATATTGTTACCCATTTTCTTCAGCAGTGCCAAGCCATGCACAAGTGCCAGGAATTCGCCAATATTGTTGGTCCCTTGCTCCATCGGGCCAATGCGGAACACCTCCAGGCCGGTCGCAACATATACACCACGATACTCCATTCGTCCCGGATTGCCGCTGCAAGCCGCATCAACAGCCAAGCTATCGCGAATGACACTTGCCGGCAGCGTGGTAGGGGTAGTGGTTTTGGTGTGGCGTTGGCTCATCTGCTTGAGTATACCTATATGTTCCGATGCATTGCCGCGAAAAGCCTCTATAGCCGCCTCTTTCGAGTCGAAAGCCTTGTATTTGGCACCCTTATAGCCCTCAGTCTGCAAGCGACACTCCTCCCACGAGTCATAGACTCCGGGCGAATGACCTTCCCAAACTACGTAATATTTTATTTTTTTCATCGGGTAGATATTCTTTGCGTAAACTCAATGGCACAAAAATACGCTTTTTATTGGAAAGTTGTTACCTTTGTCGCATATTATTAAGAGTGCAAATGAAGCAACCGATATTTCTTATAGGCTATATGGCGGCGGGAAAGACCTCGCTGGGGCGTTTTGCGGCCAAACGTTTGGGACGTGAATTTATCGACCTCGATAAGTATATAGAGGCTCGTTTCAGACAGAGTATAAGCGAGCTGTTTGCTTTGCGTGGCGAAGAGGAATTTCGTAAGATAGAGCGTAATATGCTTCGTGAGGTGGCCGAGTTTGACAATGTGCTCATTGCAACGGGGGGAGGTACTCCTTGTTTCTATGACAATATGGCTTATATGAACGAGCGTGGTGTGGCTGTTTTCCTCTCTTGCTCGGTCGATATTATATGTCGCCGTCTATTGGTTGCCAAGATAAAACGTCCTCTTGTAGAGGGTTGTACGCCCGATGAATTGAAGGAGAAAGTTACAACGATGCTTGCACAGCGCATACCCTACTATGAGCAGGCTCGTTATACTTTCGATGCCGAGGAGTACGACAAGGCAACAGCCTTGGCTATGGCTACCGAACAGTTGCGCAGTATTGTTGATGAACAGTAGTTTCTACTCTCTTTTATCTACACCCCACATAAGTTTGTTGCGCAGTGTTTGCGAAAAACTGTGATCATAGGCTTTTACTACTTTGATTGTAAAAGGTGCTTTGCGCAAGGTGATTGTTTCGCCGGCTTGCATTTGTACCGATCTTCCGTCACAACTTAGCATAAACTTACCTGTACGGCAACTTACTTGCAGCGAAATGGTAACGTCATCGTTTACAACCAACGGTCGCACAGTGAAGCTGTGAGGGGCAACAGGTGCCAATACCCAATTGGCCGCTTGAGGCATAAGTATAGGCCCTCCGGCACTAAGAGCGTAGGCCGTAGAGCCGGTTGGGGTGGCAATAATAAGGCCATCGGCTTTGTAGGTATTGAAGTATTCTCCATCGATGGTGGTGCGGATGGAAATCATAGAGGCACTGTCTTGCTTGAGGAGTGCCACTTCGTTGAGCGAGTAGGGCCACAATTGTTCAAT
>JAFZDG010000213.1 GCA_017561285.1 Bacteroidaceae bacterium | reverse complement strand
TATATAAAGAGAGATAAATGAAGACATAACTTTGGAATCTTGAGGCAGCGTAATATTGCTTTTGAATCAATGACATCATAAACTTTTATCCAATACTATACTAATGGCCGATAAACATAATTATTGAAATAACTATATAGACACCGTTGATGGCAAGACACAACAACTCGTCACTGCTAATGATTTGGATAGGACATATAAAGTAGCAGGGCAACGAAGGTTATTAGCGAGCTGGCGACAAGATGAAGGAGACTGCGGAGATAGGTATAAAAAAAGACCTTGCCACAGTGGGACAAGGTCTTTTCTTTGGAAAATATCTTTATACTCTTTATTACTCTGCAGCAGGAGTTTCTGTTGCGGGAGTTTCAGCAGTAGCAGATTTTTTAGAACGACGTGTACGTGCGGTCTTCTTCTCTGCTTTCTCTTTGAGCATATTTTCGTTATAATCTACCAACTCGATCAAGCAAGTTGCAGCATTATCACCAAGACGGTGACCGGTTTTGAGGATACGAGTGTAACCTCCGGGGCGGTCGCCAACTTTAGCAGCTACTTCTTTGAACAACTCAGTAACAGCGTACTTGTTTTGGAGGTAGCTGAAAACTACACGGCGAGAAGCAGTGGTGTCTTCTTTAGCTTTAGTAATGAGGGGTTCTACGTACACTCTCAATGCTTTGGCTTTTGCCAAAGTAGTGAAGATTCTTTTGTGGAGAATCAACGATGATGCCATATTTGACAAAAGTGCATCGCGGTGAGATTTGGTACGGCCCAAGTGGTTGAATTTTTTATTGTGTCTCATCGTTTTACTCTTTATCTAATTTATACTTTGAGGTATCCATTCCGAAAGAGAGGTTGAGGCTAGCCAACATCTCATCGAGCTCGGTAAGTGATTTTTTACCGAAGTTGCGGAATTTGAGGAGATCGGTTTTGTTATATACTACCAACTCACCCAATGTTTCTACATCGGCCGACTTCAAGCAGTTGAGAGCGCGAACCGAAAGGCCCATATCGACAAGCTTCTTTTGGAGAAGTTGACGAGTACGCAATACTTCCTCATCGAACTCTTCGCCGCCATCGGCATCAGAAGTTTCGAGAGTTATCTTCTCGTCTGAGAAGAGCATGAAGTGGTGAATAAGAATTTTGGCAGCTTCTTTGAGAGCCTCTTTGGGATGGATTGAACCGTCGGTTGTAATTTCTAAAGTGAGTTTCTCGTAGTCGGTCTTTTGCTCTACGCGGAAGTCTTCGCGAGTGTACTTGACATTGCGAATGGGCGTAAAGATAGAGTCGATAGCAATTACATCGATGGCATCGTTAGGTGTACGGTTTTCGTCAGCGGGGACATAACCACGACCTTTGTTGATGGTGAGTTCGATGTTGAAACTTGCGTTTGCATCGAGATGGCAAATTACCAATTCGGGGTTAAGGACTTCAAAACCAGTAAGTGACTTACTGATGTCACCGGCTTTGAACACATCGGTACCCGACACACTGATAGAGACTTTTTCATTCTCGATTTCCTCGACAATTTGTTTGAATCTCACCTTTTTGAGGTTGAGAATGATGTTGGTAACATCTTCGATTACTCCAGGAATAGAGGAGAACTCGTGTTGAACACCATCGATGCGAATCGAGGTAATAGCAAAGCCTTCGAGCGAGTTAAGGAGGATACGGCGAAGTGCGTTACCAATAGTAACTGCATAGCCGGGCTCCAAAGGACGGAATTCAAACTTTCCGAAGAAGTTGTCCGCCTCCAGCATCAATACTTTGTCAGGTTTTTGAAATGCTAAAATTGCCATTTGACTACTTATTATTTAGAATACAACTCAACAATCGCTTGTTCCTTAATGTTCTCGGGAATATCGGCACGCTCGGGGAGGTGCAAGAATTTACCGCTCTTAGTAGCTTCATCCCACTCGATCCAGGGATATTTGCTGTGATTGAAGCCAGCCAAAGAATCGGCAATTACCTCGAGAGATTTAGATTTTTCGCGAACACCGATTACCTCACCGGGTTTCACTGAGTAAGATGCGATGTTAACAACTTTGCCGTTCACAACGATGTGACGGTGGAGCACTAATTGACGGGCAGCAGCACGAGTGGGAGCAATACCCAAGCGGAATACTACGTTGTCGAGACGTGCTTCGAGAAGTTGAAGGAGTACCTCACCGGTGATACCTTTCTTGCGAGATGCTTTCTCGAAGAGGTTACGGAATTGTTTTTCAAGTACACCATAAGTGTATTTGGCTTTTTGTTTCTCACGAAGCTGTATACCATACTCCGATGTTTTGCGACGTTTATTTACGCCATGTTGGCCGGGAGGATAGTTCTTTTTAGAGAGAACTTTATCGGGGCCATAGATAGCTTCGCCAAATTTACGAGCGATTTTGGATTTAGGTCCGGTATATCTTGCCATTTCTAAAAGTTTTAAATTTTGAGTTTTGTCTCGAACCGGGAAGAGTGCAGCCGCGATTGCAGAGAGGAGATTAGTGCAATCTATTCACTATTCGGGATTCTGTTAGTAAATACTGAGTTTATTATACTCTTCTTCTTTTGGGAGGACGACAACCGTTGTGGGGAAGCGGAGTAACGTCAATGATTTCGGTTACTTCGATACCGGCACCGTGGATAGTACGGATAGCCGACTCACGACCGTTACCAGGTCCTTTTACATATGCTTTTACTTTGCGAAGACCGAGGTCAAAAGCGATTTTGGCACAATCTTGAGCTGCCATTTGAGCAGCGTAGGGAGTGTTTTTCTTTGAACCACGGAAACCCATTTTACCTGCTGATGACCAAGAGATGATTTGGCCCTCGCCATTAGCAAGCGACACGATGATGTTGTTGAACGAAGAGTGGATATGTGCTTGTCCTACTGCATCGACTTTAACATTCCTCTTCTTTGTTGCGACTGTTTTTTTTGCCATAGTTACTTATTATTTAGTAGCTTTTTTCTTGTTAGCAACTGTTTTCTTCTTACCCTTACGTGTACGGGCGTTGTTTTTGGTGCTTTGGCCACGAACAGGCAAACCGATACGGTGACGGATACCACGATAGCAACCGATGTCCATAAGACGTTTGATGTTGAGTTGTACTTCTGTACGGAGGTCACCCTCTACTT
>JAFZDG010000212.1 GCA_017561285.1 Bacteroidaceae bacterium | reverse complement strand
GAGCTACCGAGCCGGTGAGGTGCAAAGGCGTGTTTTTATCATCGTATCGCATAATGTGATTTTCGATAAACGAGGCAAATGTTTCACTCACCAATTGGCGCACTTTATCTTGGTGAATATGCGATGCAATAAAGGGTGATAACGATGCCAGAAAACGATTGGCTGCCGGCTCACGATAGATGCGGGAAATGAGTTGGCGATAATCGGTATCGAATGTGGTATAAAACTCGGCGAGCAACTCTTTGCCCAATTCATTCCGCAACAATGCTCGAAGAAAAGCCTTGCCCAGAGAGGCTCCACTGCCTTCATCGCCCAAGATGTAGCCCAATGGTGGAATGTTCTCAACAATAGACACTCCATCGTATAAGCACGAGTTGGCTCCCGTACCCAATATTGCGGCAATACCCTTTTGGCGACCGCATAGGCTGCGAGCAGCACCTAACAGATCGCTCTCAACTTCGATGTGTGCTTGGGTAAAGTGACGTTGCATTATTACTTCCATTCGCTTGTTGGTGTCACCCCCCACGCAGCCTGCACCGTAGAAATAGATGTGTGTAGGTGTGATACCGCCCAATTGCGGTATCAATCCTTGCGATATGGTGCATTCGATGGTCGAGTCATCTTGATGCACAGGGTTTATACCCGGCGTTTTGATGCGTAGGGTAGAGGTTGAGCTTACCAGGGCCCAATCGCTTGTGGTAGAGCCACTATCGGCAATGAGTTGTATCATAGGTATATATAGTATTTACGAGATAGTTGTTTGAATGCTCCCACACCCTTGTTCCAGTAGTCGCGAGCATCTTCCCAACGATAGCGTCGGGTAAAGAGTTGACGTATTTGTGACGTACCACATACTTTGTCAACCATATTGAGACGAGATTGCTCAGCTTGGTCAAAAACCTTGTGCTGTGGATATAGCGAGGCAAGTTCTTGTATTACATAGAATTGCACCTCCGATAGTGTGGCTCTGTCGCGGTCGGTGATATGCACTTGCACGCCTTGCAGTCGAGTGCCTTTGCCCATAGCATAGAATGGTGTGTAGTGTATAGGTCGGAATGCCAATCCCGGCAGATTGAGCGAGTTGAGGCGTTGTGCCAATTGCTCGGCATCAATCCACTCTGCTGCAAAAAGTTGGAAGGGCATAGTGTAGCCCACACCTATAGAGATTGTGCCCAACTCTCCTGCAATGCCCGATAGCGGATAGTAATAGGCCGATATCGGTTCGGGTATGTGAGGCGAGGGGAGTACCCATGGCAATCCTGTTTCATCATAGTCCATATCGCGGCTCCATCCCTTCATCGCTACAACAGTGAGTTTGCACGCTTGAGGACCTATCATTCGTTCGTCAGTGAGCAGTTGAGCCAACTCGCCACAGGTGAGTCCGTAGATATAGGGTATGGCATATTGGCTCACAAACGATGTAAATCCATCTTCTACCGGACAACCTTCAACACGATAGCCACCCAGCGGATTGGGACGGTCGAGAACCATAAACTCTATGCCTTGTTCGGCGGCTGCTTGCATAGCCAATCCCATAGTACTGATAAAAGTATATGAGCGACAACCTATATCTTGTATGTCATATACCAGCACATCAATCCCTTTGAGCATTGCGGCTGTAGGTTTCCGACTCTTGCCATATAGAGAATGTACGGGTATGCCGGTTTTGCTATCGGTCGAACTATTCACTTTATCGCCGGCGTAAACGTTGCCACGTACCCCATGTTCGGGTGCGAATAGAGCAACAAGATTTACGTTGCGAGCTTCGTGTAGTATGTCGATGGTCGAACGCAGTTGGCTATCGACACCGGTGGGGTTTGTAATGAGTCCGACACGTTTGCCGGCCAGTGGAGCAAAGTCTTGTTCTATAAGAACTTCAATGCCTGTCTTTACTTTGGGTTCGGCGTAGACAATTGTACCACATAGCGACAATAATAATATTGCGATATAGCGAATCTTATTCATGCGAATGTGTATTTGTGGGTTTGTCGAGTTTTATAAATTGGCATACTAATACCGTTATGAGGCATAGAATGCAGATGAGGATGAAGAAATGTTTATAGCCAAGCACTTCTTGTAGCCATCCGGCAGCCATACCGGGTATCATCATTCCCATAGCCATAAATGCTGTGCATAGTGCATAATGAGCAGTTGTGCTTTCGCCCTCGGCATAGTGAATGAGGAAGAGCATATAGGCTGTAAATCCAAATCCATAGCCAAATTGCTCTATAAAAATGAGGAGATTGACAATCCATAAAGCCGGATGGGTATAGGCCATAATCACATACACAATATTGGGTAGGCTTATGGCTGCAACCATTGGCCATAACCAACGTTTCAGTCCGCCATGCGAAGCACATACACCGCCCAATATACCACCTATGGTGAGGCCTATGACACCCACCGTTCCGGTAGCCATACCCACTTGCAATGTGGTCATTCCCATACCTCCTTGCTCAACCGAGTCGAGAAGAAACGGACTGGTCATTTTTACCAACAGTGCTTCGGGCAGACGATATAAAAGCATAAAGATAATAGCACTCAGTGCATAGGGCTTTGAAAAAAGG
>JAFZDG010000211.1 GCA_017561285.1 Bacteroidaceae bacterium | reverse complement strand
GATGGAGTTCCACCCAGGTGATACTATCACAGTGGCTTACAAGATCATCGAGGGAACAAAAGAGCGTATCCAGATGTATCGTGGTGTTGTTATCCGCATCAGCGGTCATGGTTGCGAGAAGCGTTTCACAGTACGTAAGATGTCGGGTACTGTAGGCGTAGAGCGTATCTTCCCATTGAACTCACCTGCTATCGACAGCATCACTGTCAACAAGCGTGGTCGTGTTCGTCGTGCCAAGCTCTACTACTTGCGCGCCCTCACAGGTAAAAAGGCTCGTATCAAAGAGATTAAGGCTTGATAACCTTGTAAAGATCAAAATAAAAAAGCAGCTCCAAAGGGCTGCTTTTTTATTTTGGCAATAATATGGTTGTTGACCCAAAATGTTCATCCTTAGCGCAGTCGAAAGTTTTTTGTATGTGTGTAGATATTTCTACATTAACATGTTTTAACAATTCGGGGGGGGTAAAACGTGGGTTTGTCTTTATTTTTGTCAATCTGTTGGATATAAACTGGCACAATTCAAGGTATAAGAAACATAATAAAAATAAAAGCTATGAAGAAACTGTTATTTACACTTCTTTTTGCCGTTGTTGCAATGTTTTCAATGGCGCAAGAACCTTTTGTGGCAACAACCATTGAAAATGGGGAGTTTGCCGAGGGTACAAAATGGTATGTTATGCAAATTGGCGTTGGTAAAAAAATAATTAAAGACAATGCCGGTGCCGAATTCATTTCGCTGCAAACAACCGGTATGACCGGTAATGAAAGCGAATTGTGGTGCTTTGTTGGAAATAGTACCGACGGTTACGCAATATACAACAAACAGGCCGGTGTAAACAAAGTGTTGGCTTCCGATAAAACAATGAATAAAGAAGCCAGTGCCGATGGTGGAGCAACATATCCAACAATGCAGCCGGTGGACACTATGCCCGAAAATTATGTTGCACGATGGTACTTTTCAAAATCCTATGAAATATCAGGTGAAGATGGATATTTTATGAAACTGTATGGCACCGATTATGCAGTTAATGATTATGCTGCTAATGGTGTGTTGACCTTTTGGACAGGAGGTGCAGATGCCGGCTCTACAATAATATTCAAAGAATTTTCTGCCGAAAATACTATCAGCAATGCAATATTGCGCAGTGGCTCACTTGAAGTTAAGTGGGAGAACGATTCCATTTATCCATGGACCATTGGTACAGATGTTGTCAAAAATGGAAATGTCGGAGTGAAAAACTCTTCTTCAATACTCTCTTTCTCATATTCTTCCGAAATGAGAACCGAGGTTACATTCGATTGGGCTTGTTATAACTACAGCAATCACTCGCTCAAGCTTTATGTTGATGGAGTATACATTTCAAGCACAACAAATTCGTCTTACACAACCAAAAGATTTTATTTGGATGCCGGTAGCCATATAATTACTCTACAGGATACCATTGGCAACAGTACATCTACTTCAAATTGGAGTGGTATAAAGAATGTTCGTGTAAAAAACATCCAACCACTTGAAGAGACTGTTTTGACTGAAAAGTCACAACCTATTACATTTGTCAATGATGGGGTGTGGCCGTGGACTTTTGAAGACGGGTATATACAAAATAGCAATTATGGTACTAAGAATTCCGTATCGGAATTTTCCACAACATTTTCAATAGATAAACCAAGCAAGTTCTCTTTCTATTTGTGGGTTAACAGTCATGATTCAAATTACTACTCCGGTTATCAAATGTTTACTATGTACATCAATGATGAACCGTATAAG
>JAFZDG010000210.1 GCA_017561285.1 Bacteroidaceae bacterium | reverse complement strand
TACAGGTATGCCTGCGCAAAGAATGCGCTCAATGCTTTCGCGTACCTCTGAGCCTCCTTCGAGTTTTATGCAATCGGCATGTGTCTCTTTCATAATGCGAATGGCCGATGCAAGGGCCTCTTTGGAGTTTCCTTGATAAGTACCAAAAGGCATATCTACAACCACCAGGGCGCGATTGACACCGCGCACTACCGATTTTCCATGATATATCATTTGGTCGAGCGTCATAGGGAGAGTGGTGACGTTGCCGGCCATAACATTTGAGGCAGAGTCGCCCACAAGTATTACATCAATACCGGCCTGGTCTATAATTGTAGCCATCGAATAGTCGTAGGCTGTGAGCATCGAAATCTTTTCGCCTCTTTGTTTCATCTCAAAAAGACGGTGTGTTGTTACCTTGCGGTTGTCTTCTATGTAGGTTGACATTTGTATTACAGTTTTACGAGTGTCTCTCGGTGTTACACGTTAGTATGTGTTGTGATTGCAAAGGTATGTTTATTTTTTGGAAAAGTGTATCTTTTTTGTGTCGAAAAGCGCGATTATCATTCTATCGCCGTGAATGATATCGATTTAATCTTTATATTTGTATTGTTTATGATGATTATGAAACGAGATAGTACAAATATTGCCCCGGTGCCTTCATGGTTTGTAGCTGTGTTGGTTGTTATGGCGTTGCCGTTGATATTTTACCCCTACTTGCTTGCCCACTACGATGTAAGTTGTGTTCCGGGTGTGGATTACGAGATGCTCCGATTTTTAATTTATATATTGCCTATATACGTGATATTGTCGCAATGGTTGAGTTATAAGATGTATGTACAGTGGCGGGCGCTTGTGTGGATATTGCAATTTTTGTTGCTCGCGGTGTATGCTGCATGTGTATTGATTGTATTATAATATTATATATGTAAAGATGGAAAAAGAAATTCTCCTTAACGAACACAATAAGCAAGAATATCCGCCTATGCAAGGCGGAGAGGGTGATGTGTCGCCAATAGCTATATATACAAGCGAGGATAATACAATTTCGTTAGATGTAAAGTTGGAGAATGAAACTGTGTGGTTGTCGCAGGCGCAAATGAGTTTGTTGTTTGATACTGATAGAACGTCTATACTGCGTCATATAAACAATGTGTATAAGATAGGGGAGCTGGATCGAGAATCAACTTGTGCAAAAATTGCACAGGTTCGAAAAGAGGGAAAACGCCACGTTGCACGTGAAGTGCTATACTACAACCTCGATATGATTATATCTGTAGGTTATAGGGTTAATTCTATAAGAGGTACACAATTCCGCATCTGGGCCAATAAAATACTGAAAAGCTATATCATAAAAGGATATGCTATAAACGATAAGATAAAAATAGAACATTACAATGAGCTGAAAGATGTTGTTCGGTTGTTGGCGCACACTGTGCATTCACAGGAGCGCTTGACCGACGAACAGTCAAAAGGTCTGTTTTCGGTTGTAAGTGACTATGTCTATGCGCTTGATACACTCGACCGTTACGATTATCAGCAGTTGGTAATAGAAAATACCACAAAGAACGAACAGTTTCGTGCTACATACGACAATGCGATGGAGGTCATCAGGAGCCTAGGATCGAAGTTTGGTGAAAGTGCTTTGTTTGCTAACGAAAAAGATGATTCGTTTAAAAGTTCTATAGGGCAAATTTATCAAACATTTGATGGTGTGGAATTGTATCCAAGTGTTGAGGAGAAGGCTGCAATGTTGCTCTATCTTGTAACTAAAAATCATTCGTTTAGTGACGGAAATAAGAGGATTGCGGCAATGTTGTTCTTGTGGTTTATGGAGCGTAATGGTATATTATATCGTGCCGATGGCAGTAAACGAATTGCCGACAATACCCTTGTTGCCTTGACACTGATGATAGCCGAAAGCCGTACCGACGAGAAAGATATTATGGTAAAAGTAGTAGTAAACCTTATTAATCAACAAAATTTATGAATACCGAAATACCTATACTTAACGAACACAATAAGCAAGAATATCCGCCAATGCACACTGCGGAGCATTTGCTTAATGCAACCATGGATAAAATGTTTGGTTGCGGACGCGCTGTGTCGGCTCATGTCGAGCGCAAAAAATCGAAGTGCGACTATCTTTTCGATACAAATCCCTCGGTCGAAGAGTTGCAAAAGGTAGAAGATGCAGTCAATGCTGCTATCGAAGCCGACTATCCGGTTACATACGAATTCGTTGCTCGAGAAGACGCTGTCAAAGAATTCGACTTAACACGTTTGCCCAATGATGCCGGCGAAACATTGCGAATAGTGCGCATAGGTGATTATGATGCCTGTCCTTGTGTGGGCCTTCATGTGGCATCAACAAGCGAATTAGGCCGATTTGCAATTATCAGTCACGATTTTGCTGATGGTAAGTTGCGATTGCGCTTCAAGTTAAAGTAACTTGTATATATTATATATATGTACGCGCACGCGTACACGTGATGTTATTGACGATTGTTGATAACATCTTTTTTTATGTCGCTGTAAAATAGTATATTAACAGGTTGTTGTCGGGTTGTTAACAACATTGTTGATAACTTTGTTAATAACTTTAATTAAATTTTTTGTCAAAAAGTTTGGTTGGTATTTGATTCTTGTACTATCTTTGCACTCGCAAACGGGGAGAGCCCCGGAATAAAAACGCAAAGAAAAAATTTTTTGAAAAAAGTTGCTCAAAAATTTGGAGCGTATTAGAAAAAGGTATTATCTTTGCACCACTTTCGCTTCTCAAACGGAACGGAAGTAAAAAACAAGAGATCATTGGAAAAATAAAAGAGAGACAATAAGTACAGAACGGGATATATCAATAGATATATAAAGAACGTAAGTACGAGTCACGTCAGTTTAAACCGAGCTAAGGAATAACTTAGAGATCGTTCGTATAGATTAAAAAATAAAAAAACAAAATATACAACGAAG
>JAFZDG010000209.1 GCA_017561285.1 Bacteroidaceae bacterium | reverse complement strand
TTGTGCTATCAACGATAGCGATGAAGAGAGCATCAACAATGCCAATATTTTCTTTATATAGTCCATAACTTTACAAAATCAAAATTAAATCGTGTAACATAGTCATATACATTGCCGGGAAGCAACAATGTTGAAGGGAAATGAGGATGCGCAGGAGTATCGGGATAAAACTGGGTTTCGAGACAAAATCCGGTTGTGGGAGCGTGCCTTACACCACATTTGCCTACCATCTCACTCTCTAAATATCCTGCCGAATAGAATAATACTGCCGGCAAGGTAGTTTCAACTTGCAAGCAGCGGAGTGTTGATGGCTCTGATATGTATGCGGCTTTGTGCCACTCTCCGGGATTGCCCAACAAGTAACAATGGTTATAGCCCCTATTCCATTTGAGTTGGTCATTATCGAGCATACGATGCTCGCCTATTGTGTGACCTATAGTAAAATCGAAGGGTGTATTTTGTACCTCAACCACCTCTCCTGTAGGGATAAAGGAGGCATTGGTATCGAGTATTCTATCTGAAAAAATTTGCAAAAAATGATTATCGACCGATTGTGCCTTGCCCGACAAATTGAAATAGGCGTGGCAAGTCATATTTACGTGTGTGGGGGCATCGGTCATAGCCCTATGACGTATGGTTACTTGGTGTTTGTCGGTCATGGTATATTCCACAATGGCTTCGACATTGCCGGGGAATCCACCTTGTAAATGGGGCGATGTGAGCATAAAACGCACACCATTCGGTATCTCGCACCATTGCCACACACAACGATGCCAGCCGGCCACTCCGCCATGATTGGTATTGATGCCATCATTGGCTTCGAGGGGGTATGTTATGCCCTCAATCTCGACAGCGGCATTGCGCAGACGATTGGCATAACGTCCTACCGTACTGCCTATGTAACTCGTATCGAGCAGATAGCCTTGCAAGGTATCATAGCCCAACAAAACATCGGCATATCGGCCTTGTGCATCGGGCATAACAGCCGACACCCATGTAGCTCCATAGTTACTTACCTCTATATAAGCGCCATCGGCGGCCGTAAGGCGAAACAATAATATATCCTCGTTAGAGGCATCCCATATACGACTTTCGAGTTTCATTTTACAATTTTACAAAAGTGTTTGATAAGAAAAGAGAGGTGTCACCGTACAACACCGAATGACACCTCTCTGTACGTTGTAGTATATTAGAGAACTACTTTCACAACTTGTGTACCGGCCTTAACAATGTAAACACCCTTATCGGCATTTACAGTTACAGTACCGTTGGCGGCAACGTTACCGGCAGCAACTTGCATACCGTTTACAGCATATACTGCATAGTTGGCAACCTCTCCATTGTTGATGATGCGAATGTCGCCACCAAATGCAAACACTTTCACAGTAGCAGCTACCTCTACACCCTCAACCGATGTCAAAGGATTGAGAACACAAGTCACAAACTCACCGGCTACATTACCATTGTTGATAGCTTGTACACCAAACTCATAGTTCTCGGCAATCATACCTTTGAATGTATAAGATGTAGCATTGAGGAACGAACCGTGGTTAGTAAACTTGAGATAACCGGTTTCGATGTTGGCAGGCGCTACCATTGACACCTCACCCGATACAAGATTCTTGGCATATACGTTGTAGCGGATACCTGCATCGCCGGTAATCTCGTCATATGCAGCATCCCACTTCAACAATACATCGTCACCGGCTTGCTCATAGTATGTATTGAACATAACAGGAGCTGAGTAGGGACGTACGTAAATATCGTTTTGCATAATAATATTGAACCAGTTCAAGTCCTCACCTCTGGGGTGTTGTGAGGGAACATCACCCCAACCATATACATGAACGTCGAGACGGCCATCGTGGTTATAGTCGAAGATGCTTACACCACCTTCACGTACAGAAGCACCTGCGTGGTTGGCGTTTTGTGTGAATGTACCATCGCCATTATTGAGAGCAATGTTGGTATATTGGTTAGAACCATCCCATTGGCAGTGAGTAACGATGTCGTTGTAACCATCGTTGTTCAAGTCACCGGCTACCATATATGCACGACAAGAAGCCCAACCCCAAGCGCCATCGCCGCTATCTGAAAGACCTATTTCGCTGTTTGACTTGAATGTGAATGTGCGGTCGCCATTGTTCTTGTGCATGAAGATACCGTTGTCTGTACCGTAACCCGATACAAAAATATCTTGGTTGCCATCGTTGTCGGCATCCATAATCAAGAGGCTTCCTTCTTGGCAACCGTGCTCAAGAGTTTCCATTGTGAAGGTCTTGTCACCGTTGCTGAAGAATACGTTTACAACTTGTTTGCCTACACTGTCAGAGTAACCACCTGCGATGAAGTCCATAAAGCCATCGTTATCGAGGTCGGCTACGTAAGTACCGTTGTTATTTACTTGCTCGATGGGAGTAGTGTCGGCCTCAAAAGTACCTTGGTTGTTCCAGAACAACTTAGTCAAGCGCCAGTGATCATAACCATCGGCAGGCTCTCCACTGAATACAACGTCAATCCAACCATCGTTGTTGAAGTCGCCACATGCGATGCGACCGGGTTGAACAGAGGCTCCAACGGGTACATAAACCTTTGCCGCAGCCAAGATAGCGCTGTTGGCTTCGTCTTTTTCAAAGCCGGTACCGTTAAGGTTTTTGTAAAGGCTTACAGTACTTGTTCCTTTGACATTGTTTTTGTCGGTGCAAGCAACCATTACAAAATCGAGATAACCATCGTTGTTATAGTCGAGCCATTGTAAGCCACCGTAGCGGAGGTCGTCAAGGCCATCGAAGATTTTGTTTTCATACAATGCGTTGTTATACTCGTAGAGGACTGTTTTGTCTTGGTTGGCAAGGAGGAGGTCGAGGTTGTCATCATTGTTGAAGTCGCCAAATTGAGCTGAACCGCCTTGTGTATATTCATACCACAATTTGCTTTGAGGATATGTCCAAGTAGGAACAAACTCAGCTACAGCAGGATAACAAACTGCAAACGCACTTGCAACGTTACCATTGTTGATGGCTTGTACACCAAACTCATAATCGGCAGCATTCATACCCTTGAAAGTATAAGATGTACCATTGAGGAAAGTAGCGTGGTTTGTAAACTTGAGAGCACCGGTCTCGATATTGGCAGGAGCTACCATTGACACCTCACCCGATACAAGATTCTTGGCATATACGTTGTAACGGATACCTGCTTCGCCAGAGATGGCATCGGTTGCAGCATCCCATGTAAGCACTACATCGCCTTCTACTTGCTCAAAAGCAGCCATACGAGGTGTTGTAGGAGCTGTGTATGCAGTAGCCTCTGTTGTATTTACCATAAAGTTATTGAACCAAGCCTTACCGTTCTCGTCTTGTTTCTCGATATAGTAGGGGTTCAATTCACCATTCTCACCACCATAACCAAATGCGTGAACATCGAGACGACCATCGTGGTTGAAGTCAAAGATGCTTACACCACCATTGCGCACTGCAATGTTGTTGTGATTGGTGTTGCGTGTAAAGGTGCAATCGCCGTTATTGAGCAAAATTTGTGTGTATTTGGCAGTACCGTCCCACTTAGAATGGGTTACGATATCGTTATAACCATCGTTGTTCAAGTCGCCGGCTACCATATACGAACGACATGAAGACCATTGCCAGTTTTCGTTTTCCGAAAGACCTATCTCATCGCGAGACTTATAGGTGAATGTTCTATCACCATTGTTAACAAACAAGCCGATACCATTGAAAGCACCATATCCCGATACGAGAATATCTTGATAACTGTCGTTGTTAACATCTGTAACAAGGAGATTACCGGCTTGGCAACCATCGAGATACAATTGTGTGAAGGTCTTATCACCGTTGCTGAAGTATATACCGGTTACTTGCTTGCCGGCAGTATCGGCATAACCACCTACTACGAAGTCCATATAACCATCGTTGTCGAAGTCGGCTACAAAAGCACCGTTGTTGTTCACTTGCTCGATGGCACCGCTTTGGTCGGCTTCAAATGTTCCGTTGTTGTTCCAGAACAATTTGGTCAATCGCCAGTGGTCATATCCCGAGGCAGGCTCGCCGCTGATAATTACATCTACCCAACCGTCGTTGTTGAAGTCACCACTTGCTACGCGGTGGAATTGAAGTTCCATATTATCAAGATCGGCATTGGGTACATATACCTTTGCTTCGGCCAATACGGCACTATTCTCTTCATCTTTTACAAATGATGTTCCGTCAACATTTTTATACAAAGAGACTGAACTTGTGTTGTAAGGATCACCGGTATTGGTACAAGCGATGATGATAAAATCGAGATTTCCATCGTTATTGTAGTCAATCCAGTTGCTATCACCATAACGAAGGTCGCCAAAACCCTCGGTTATTTTGTTGCCATACCAGCCACCGTTGGCCTCATAGATTACAGTTCGGTCTTGGCTTGATAGCAAGAGATCCAAATTGCCATCATTGTTGATGTCACCAAATTGACCTGAGCCTCCTTGTGTCCACTCATACCACAATTGGCTTTGAGGATATTCCCATGTAGGAGCCACAGGCTCAGCTATTGCAGAGCCTACAAACAGGCTTGCAAATAGAGCTAAAATTGCAGTTTTTTTCATAATAAATATAATTTAAAAATTAAAGTAATAATGTGCTATTTTGTAAATTTATATGTTACACTATTGCCATTGGCATCGAGTCCGCGATATAGATATACTCCTGTCGGCAAAGCCTTTACATCTACGGCATCGTGCGCCCCTTGTATAGTAGCCACGCAAGCACCACCTATGGCATATACATAGCTCTCTATCATATGCGACACACTCTTGGTGCGCACCTCTCCCATATAAGCATCGTAGTAGCATCGAGTAGCATCATAAGGCAAAATATCGACACTGCCACCTATGGGTTTGGGGTATATCTTATATACTGCTGCATCAGAGCGAGGTATGATGATTTCGTAGGTTTCCGAAGCCACTACCTCATCGCCGGTCCACAACTCACGTACAACATACTCTGTACCGGTGGTCAAGCCCAAACGGTCGAAATCGAGATTGGCTTTGAGTCGTTTTCCGGTAAAGTTGAGTCCTGCCAAATAGGTTGTATCGGCAACTGTGTACATAAAGAAGTTGGGCGAGTTATTGCCTTCAATGGCATCAACGGGATAGAATGCTTTGGTCTGATAGGCCATTTGCACCATCTCGTTGTTGCCGGCCAAAAGATGGGCGCGCTCCTTGGCACCGGCATCGCCGGCATCGGTAAATTCATCGCCGAGGATAACAATACCGGTGATGTATGACGATGTGAAACGTACGCGATTGGCCTGCTCTATTTCGCCTTTCATTACCACATTGTCGGCATCGTTGTATGTGTAGCAATGGTCGAGCCACCAACTGTAGGCAGTAGAGTTGAGTGTGTACTCGCTATTGCTCAATGAGGCATAAGCATCGCAAGCAATGCGGCGGCTATGTGCCTGGTGAGCCGGGAATAACGGGGCTATTGAGAGGTTGATAAACATCTTATCGCCAATGATTTCTTTGATGTAGTTCATACCCACATTGTAGGCTTGCACACCGGTGTAAACGTTTTTATCGTAGTGTACACCCTCGAGTATGCCATGAATCATAAAGTCGAGCTTTATGTACTCATACCCCCAATCTATAAATTGCTCCAGTTGTCTCTTTATACGAGCTTGCGTACCGGGGTGTGTGGGATCGAAAGCCGTAGCACCGGTGCGTTTGAGGGGGTTGCCGTTGCTGTCGCGCAACCAAGCATCGGCATGTTTCGATCCGTCGGGCAGTGTGCCATCGGCCCAGTTGCCCCAATCTACAAAGGGGGTCCAATAGATACCAGCCTTCTGTCCATTCTCGCGACAATTGCGAACAAAAGCGGTATGGTCGCGTATATTGAAGTTGTCCCAGTAAGAGTCGAGGCCGATATATACTACGTTATCTTCGGTGTGGAAACCTACACTTTGCAGGCTGTCGGCAAAGAAGTCCGATACATCTACGGCTTGTTTGCGGGTGATTTTTTCTTGTATCACACCCCAACTGTTCCAACCCATAGGTTTGGCCCCGGCAAAGGGCAATCGGAGGTGTACGGTAGCACAAAGGTCGGCATATGTCTCCATACCACGTCGCCAATCGGCAAAGTAACCAATCATAATTTTAGATGAGCTAACTTCATTGCCACGCACTGTACCATGAGGATCATCGTCACGAGTACCGGCTTTGCTTGCAGCTCCATTGCAGATGCTTATCGAGGTCATCTTATCCTCGGCTTTCGTGGTTATTTCTATTCCGGTTTTCCACATATCGTGTGTGATAGAACCCACAACAAAACCTTGACGGCTATCGTTGTTGAAGAGAGCCGATACCTCGTAAGATGAACGGTGGGTGCGACCAAACTTAGAGGTCTCATAGCGCACCCACTCATCGTTGTCGAAGGGTACCGACAAGTGCAGATTGCTACCGGCATCGAGTATTTGTGTTGTGCTACTACTGCGCACGGGTGCAATTTTGTTTATTGCCAGCTCGCTGTTGCTTGTCAGTTTTACATCGGTAAGGATGTAATCGCGGTTGCTGTAGATGTAGTAGGTGTGAGTAACAGTAGTGCGAGCATTTTCGGCAGTACCCGACACTGCAAGCATAGTACCCGATCCAAAAGCATCGTTAAGAGGTTGTTGCTCTATTTTTATGTCGGAGAGTGTCGAGAAAGCTTGTCGGTCGTCTTCAACGCCCCATTCAGCTTCGTTGTTGTTTATCAACACCTTGCCATCGTACACAATATCGGCTATACCCGATGTTTCGTTAACAGTAACGCTCCATTTACCGGCATTCACTTCCACATCCTGCGCCACACCCACAGAGGCAGCCAAAGATAATACGAATAATATGAGTAGATTTCTCGACATAACTTTTGTATATTAGCACACCGATAGGTAGCACAAAGCTACTTATCGGTGTAGTTTTTTTAAGGTTTTTATTTCACAAATTTGCACACGATGCTGTTGCCCTCGGCATCGAGTCCGCGATAGAAATATGCACCTGCAGGCAGATGGTTTACATCTACAGTATCGTGAGACTCGTGTGTAGCATATACGCAAGTACCACCTACGGTGTAAACATAGCTTTCTACCAAGTATGAAGTGCCTTTCATACGCACCTCACCGGCCAGACCATCGTAGTAGCAACGAGTTTCGTTACAGGGTACGCCCTCTACGCTGTTATCGATGGGTTTGGGATAAATCTTATAGATTGAAGCATCGGCACGACGTACAGTCTCTTCGAAGCTCTCGGTAGCCAATACATCGTGACCGGTCCACAACTCCCGCACGACATACTCGGTTCCGGTTGTTAAGCCCAAGCGGTCGAAGTCTATAGTAAAGTCATAACGGCGACCTGACTCGTAGTTGAGAGCAGCCAAATATACGGTATCGGCCACCTCATACATAAACAAGTTGGGAGCAGGGTGTCCTTGATTGGCCTCAACGGGATAGAAGGCTTTTGTTTGGTGAGCCATAGCCACCACCTCTTTATTTCCGGCCAACTCTTCGAGGCGTTTTTTAGCCTCGCTATCACCACCGGCCGAGAGGTCATCGCCCAAGATAACACTACCGGTGATGTATGAAGAAGTGAGGCGTACGCGGTTGATTGTGATTGTTTGTCCCGACAATACCACGTGGTCGGCATCGTTGTATGAATAACAGTGGTCGAGCCACCAGCCATAACCGGTAGAGTTGAGTGTATATTCGGCATTGCCCAACGAGCTGAAAGCATCGCAAGCAATGCGGCGGCCATGTGCGTGATGGGCAGGGAAAAGCGGAGCAATAGAGAGGTTGATGAACATACTATCACCGGCAAACGAGGCTATATACTCCATCGCTTTGTTGTAGGCTTGCAAACCTGTTTGTACCGATTCATCGTAGTGTTTACCCTCGAGCGCGCCATGTGTCATAAAGTCGAGTTTAACAAACTTATAACCCCATTTTAGGTATTTTTCAAACTCGGCTTTGATACGGCCCAAAGTAGCCGGGTGAGTGGGATCGAGAGCGATAGCACCATCCAACTCTTGAGGATTTCCGTTGCTGTCGCGCAACCAGGCATCGCCCCAAGTATAGTTGCCGGCACCACCCGAAGGCATTACGCCGCTTTCGTTCTTACCCCAGTCGGCAAAAGGTGTCCAATAGATACCGGCATACTGGTTATTTTCGGCACAATTTTTGACAAACTTACCATGATCGCGCACACCGAAGTTTTCGTTCCACCACGAGTCGAGACCAATGTAAACAACACCATCGGCACCTACAAAGCCGGCAGGAGCCAATACATCGGCAAAGTAGTCCGACACCTCAATGGCATATTGGGGCTTGATGTTGGTTTGCAGCACACCCCAACTGTTCCAACCAAAAGGCTTCTCACCTCTGAAGGGGAGTTGTGGATGCACAATGGCACAGAGGTCGGCATATGTTTCCATACCACGTCGCCAATCGGTAAAGTAACCAATCATCATTTTTGATGACTCAACGCGGCGAGCCTTCACTGCACCATGAGGATCGTTGTCGCGTGTACCACCTTTCGATGTTACACCGTTGAATACAGTGAGCCATTTGAGTGTAGTCTCTCCGGTAGTCTCCGAAGAAACACCGGTTTTCCATGTATCGTGCTCGATAGAGCCGGTCACAAGACCTCGGCGACTATCGTTGTTGAAGAATACACTTACCTCGTAGCAAGTGGGGTGATGCTCACCAAACTTGCGAGTTTCGTAGCGAGTCCAACCATCGTTGTCGAAGGGTACGTAGAGGAAGTAGTTGGTACCGGCATCGAGTATATTTGCAGAGCCGGTAGAACGGATGGGAGCAATATAGTTTATTTCCAACTGCTCGTTGCCTTCCAATACGACATCGGTGAGGATATAATCCCTGTCGCTATATATATAGTATGTATGAATAATCTTGGTTATAGGTGCTTGGGTAGTCATACCGCTTACGATAAGTTGCTTACCCGAGCCAAATTCATCTTGATAATCGTTGTGCGAGACAGCGATATCGGTGAGCGAAGCAAAGGTCTTCTTTGCATCTCTGAGGCCCCACTCGGCCTCGTTTCCCGAGACTATTGTTTCATCGCCATACACGATGGTAACTTTGCCGGTTGTCTCGTTGGCAGTAACTTGCCATTTTCCGGCTGTAACAACACTCTCTTGCGCCATCATAGCCGATGTGGCAAGAGCCATTGAGAAGAGTGAAAGTAATATTTTACGCATAACTTTTAATAGTAGGGATATTGGGCGTGTATCTAAAATTCTGCTTTTTGTTAGTCCTATACGGCAGAATCAATGGTAACGTCTGTATAAAAAAGGAAACTTTGGGCGGCGCGGCTGCGCCGCCCAAAGGAGAGATATCTACAAGATATTAGAGAACAACTTTAACAACAGCAACGCCGTCAGCAGCAACAACCTCTACAACGTAGATACCTGCGTTGAGGGCAACCTCTACTTGAGCAGCAGCAGCTACTGTACCGGCAGCAACTTGAGCACCGTTTACAGCATATACGTTGTAAGCAGCATCCTCAACACCACCGTTTACGATGTTGATAACACCGTTCAAAGCGTATGCAGCAACAGTAGCGCTCTTAACGCTCTCAACAGAGTTGTCGGCATTGGTAGAAGCGAAGAGACCACCACGGAAACCGTTATCAACGGCTTGTACACCGAAGTCATACTCGTTAACATTCATACCCTTGAAAGTATAAGTAGTAGTGTTCAAGAGAGTAGCAGTACGGTTAACGCGAACGAAACCTGTAGCGAGGTCGGCGGGAGTCAAGCAGAATACAGCACCTGTAGCTTTGTTCTTAGCGTAAACGTTGTAACGGAGAGCAGCCGAGGGAGTTGTATCGTCGGCGGGAGCAGTCCAAGCGAGAACTACATCGCTACCGTTTTGAGTAGCAGTGAAGCCGGTGGGAACAGCGGGAGCTTGATTAGCAGCAACACCTGTTACATAAGAGATGTAGTTGGGCCAAGTGGGGTTTTGGATGAAAGGCCAATCGGGATTGGGATATTCATTAATTACTTCACCTTTATCATTTTTCTCTTGGATAGTGGGACCTTCGCTACCACCATCGCGATAACCGTATGCGTGAAGTTCCATTACACCATCGTTGTTTATGTCAACAAATACTACGTCACCACCACGACAATATGCTACAGCGGGGAAGGCTTCGGTACCATCGGTGTAAGTAGCAGTACCATCACCGAGGAAGAGACCAACGGGACCGGGCCAGCCTGAAGTGAAGAGGTCGGTGCAACCATCGTTGTTGATGTCGCCAAATGCAACGTTACCGGCACGACCGGTCATATAGTTAACATCCTCTTCAATCATAGTCCAGTTTTTGCCTGTACCATCGTTGGTGTAAAGCAATGCACGACCACCCCAACCATCGAGGTTGCAGTTACGACCGCACTCAAAGAGATCCATTACACCGTCGTTGTTGTAGTCGAGAGCAACCAATGAACCTGTGTGTGAACCACGACCGAATCCTGTTACAACTTCGAATGTCAAATCACCCTTGTTGATATATACAACTGTGCTGTTAGAGTCACCGGTCTCATCGTGCCAACCGGTATTAGCGAAGTCCATCATACCATCGTTGTTGAAGTCGGCAACTGTAGTACCGGCACCATTGATAGGTTGGAATTCGGGGTTCTCGTTTTGTACGAACGAACCGTTCTTGTCGTTTACATAGAGAATAGGTTTACGGGGAGAGTCAACGCCTGCTGCTTGACCACTACAGAAGAGGACATCGTTGTAACCATCGTTGTTGAAGTCGGCAGCATAGAAGATTTGATTACCTGTACCGTCATCGCTTGAGCGAGCATAAGAAACAAATACATCCTCTTCGAGCTTGAAGTTCTCAGTCAAGAAGTAGTCGCCCTCAGCACCTTCGTTGGTGTAAGCATAGAGAATAGCTGTACCGAGGTCGTTTTGAGACATACAACCCGAGATGATAAGGTCGAGGTTGCCATCGTTGTTGAAGTCAGTCCACAAAGCAGCAGCACCATAAACGTTAGCCCAAGCGAGGTCTTCTTGCTCGTCCATTACGTTGGTGAAAGTTTTGTCACCATTGTTTTTCCACAAGACAGGATCAGCACCGTTACGAATCATAAGGCAATCCAAGTAACCATCGTTGTTGTAGTCACCATAAGCCAACACACCGCGTTCGCCCATCTCATAGTTGAAAGGACCATCTTGTTGTACTTCGAAACCGGGAACAACAACATCGGCCATTACTGTTGCAGCCGAGCATACAGCTGCCATTACGAGTAATTGTTTTGCTTTCATAAAATAAAATTTAGTTGTTAATAAAAAGGTTAATTATATGCAAAAGTAAAAAGTGCAATAGATGTTGTCCGGGTAGTGCTGCCACAGGCAACATCTATTGCTTATAGGGTTATTATCTCAAACCGGGATTTTGGTCGGCAGTAGAGATATATTCGTTTTGAGTAATCTCGGTGTAAGGAACGGGGAAACGCTTGTGGAAGTCTTGCATATTACCCGACTCTCTGGCCCATTTGTTGTGTTTCTTAGTGTAATCAACATACTTGCCTGTGCGGATGAGGTCATAACGACGCCACATCTCGGCCATCAACTCACGCATACGCTCATCGAGGATGTTCTTGCGGAAGTCCTCTTGGCTCATACCGGGGTTCCACTTCATCTCTTCGGGGAGGTTCCAACCCCAAGCACGAGCACGAATTTGGTCGTTGATGATAGCAACAGCATCGGCAGTGGCGGCACACTCGTTGAGGGCCTCGGCATAGAGCATCAAAACGTCGGCATAACGGAGGAAATAAGTATTCTTACCGCAATCCCAGAAGTTTACGTCCAACTCTATGATACGATCGTCCTCATACTTCTTGATGTGGGGATCGAGTTGGTCATCGCCGAAACCGGAAACATCATCAGCTTTCTTACCGTTCCAGTCGAAGTTGGTGCGGATAGTGGCATCGTAGCGAGTATCGTCCTCTTCCCATATACCACCTTGAGCCACAGTGCTATAGGCATATACAGTGGGGAGAGCCTCATCGTAACCACCATGAGGACAGCGTTGGCCCCAGTCAGAAGCTGCGCGGCTACCACAGTACCATTGCAACTGGCACTTGTCGGTAACGTTGTTGAAGTAGTATGTCCAGATAGACTCTTGATCGCAGTTTTGAGTATGATCCCAAAGATCGGCGTAGTTGGGCATCAAAGAGAAACCACCATTGTCAACAACGTCTTTGAGCAACTCTTTGGCCTTGGCATAGTCGCGATACTCGGGAGTCTCGGCAGCCATATAAATCTTGGCAAGCATTACTTTAGCAGTCCATTGAGTAGGAATACGGCCATCGCCTTGACGCTTGGCGGGGAGGTTTTCAACGGCAGTGGTATAGAGGTCGATCATATGTTCATATACCTCGTTGAGAGGACGGCGGCCCGACATTTGGATTGTACCATCGGGGTTGATGGTAGTGATGGGCAACTCGCCCCAGTACCATACCATCTCAAAGAGAGCAGTAGCCTCATAGAAAGCGGCTTGACCTAAGAACGACTTCAAGTCGACATTGGTAGAGTCGGCAGCCAATTTTCCCTCCAATACTTGGCGAGCTTGAGCAGCTTGCACAGCAATGGGGAAACGGAGGTTCCACAATTGAGAGAAGTTGCTGTTCTCACTGTTGTAGAGGGGCGAGAAAGTATCGAACGAACCTTTATCGGGATAGTCGCGTTGTTGGCAAAAACCAATTTGCAACTCGTCGGTACCATGATTGAGACGCAAACCCTCGCGAGAGTTGCGGCATTGACGTAGCTTGGCGTACAAGCCGTTGAGATAGTATTGGATGTTGTCGTTATCCGAAAGGATTTGCTCAATAGACTTAGAAGTTTGAGGCTCTTCTACGAGGAAATCGTCGGTACAAGCCGGCATAGCGGCTACCACCAAAGCCATTGCGCAGATGCTGAATTTCTTGAATATTGATTTCATAGTCATTGAATATTAATGATTAGAAAGTAATGTTAAGACCAACTACATACATGCGAGTAGCGGGATAGTAGTCGCCCATTTCGGGGTCATAACCTTTGAACTTGGTAGCAGTGAGGAGGTTATTACCTGTAACGTAAATGCGGAGGTTCTCGATGAACGCCTTACGAGTGAGTTGAGCGGGGAATGTGTAAGAGAGAGTCACGTTAGAGAGACGGAAGAACGAAGCATCTTGCAATGCCAACGAAGTCTCAGAACGCGAGTAGCGACCACCAATGTAAGCAGCACGAGGAATGGTGTTGCTGGGATTCTCGGGAGTCCAACGATCGAGGATGTCGATGTGAGCAGTACCAACGGGCATACCGGCAGTATTGAGCAAGCCCTCATAGAGCCAGCTGATTTGCTTGCCACCGTAAGAGTAGTTGCAGAATACATCGAGCGCAAGACCTTTCCAGCTCAATGAGGTAGAGAGACCACCATAGAACAAGGGATCGGAGCTACCGCAGATAATGCGGTCGTTGTCATCGATAAAACCGTCACCGTCTTGGTCTTTGGGAAGAATGTCACCGGCCTCGATTACACGACCTGTTGATTTAGAATATTTCTCGGCGAGAGCGAGGTCTTCGGGAGTATTTTGGATAATGCGGTCGAACTCATACAAGTAGTAGTTGTTGATAGACTCGCCAATAAACAAGTTGCCGGTAGATTGTACCTCGTTGCCACTGTAACCACCCAAGTTGTAGATGTGGTCAACATCGTCATAGAGGCTTGTGATGCGGTTTTTGTCCAATGCGAGGTTGAAACCTACAGTCCAGTTCCAATCTTTGGTTTGAACGGGAGTAGCGTTGATAGTGAACTCAACACCCTGGTTGGTCAAACAACCAACGTTGTCCATACGGCGTACATAACCCGAAGAGGCAGCCATCGTGCGCATCATCAACAAGTTTTCGTTGTCGATGTGGAAATAGTCGATGGCAAGGTTCAAGCGGTCGTTCCAAGCACCAAAGTCGATACCCACGTTCACTTGTTTTTGCTCTTCCCAGCGGAGGTCGGGATTACCAAACTCACCACCATTGTTGAGGATGGGGCTGTCGAGGCTCACTGAGGGAGAGAAGAGTGTGTAGTAACGATAGCGATCGATATTTTGGTTACCGGCAACACCATAACCTACGCGGAGACGCAAGTTGTTGATGTCACGAACATCGGCCATAAAAGGCTCGTTGGCAATATTCCAAGAGGCAGCTACCGAGGGGAAGAAACCCCACTTGTTGTTGGGACCAAACTTAGACGAACCATCGAAACGACCTGTCAAAGTGATGTAGTAACGAGAGTCGAACGAGTAGTTGGCGCGCAACATATAAGAAGCGAGTGTAGAAGCCCAGAAGTCTGAAGCATAGTAAACGTGCTCTTTGTCCGAAGCACCACCCATATTCTTGTAACCGAAGAGGTCGTTGCCATAACCTTGAGCGTTTACTTGGTTGTAGTTACCGGCCAAGCGAGAGTAGCTCATAGAGAACAAAGCCGACACGCGGTGTACCTCGTTGAAAGTGTTGTTGTAGGCAACAGAGTTATCCCATGCCCACTCTACATTGCGACCTTTCTTTTGTACCGATTGACCATCGCAGCCTTGGTTGATACTGTTGGCCGACTTGAGACCGTAGTATGAATAGTCTTCGTAGTTTTGATAGTTCAAAGAGAAGGTAGAACGAATATCAAGACCTTTGAGGGGGCTGATGTTTACATAAGAAGTACTCAACAAACGCGATTGAATGAGGTCGCGCTCGATATAGTTGGTGAGCAAGGGGTTGGTGTTACTTTGGTTCTCGATTTTACCAATGGGCATATAAGTGTAATCTTCGCTGGGCTCCAAGAGTACACAAGCATTGAGGGCGCTATAGAAAATATCGGCCTTGCTGGGTTGTTGCTCAGAGTAAGAGAATGAGTTGTTAGTACCCACTTTCAACCAAGACTTGATGGGTTGCTCAACGTTAACCTTACCGGTGAAACGCTCGTAACCGGTGTCGATAACTTGACCTTTTTGCTTGTTGTAACCAAACGAAACATATACACTACCACCATTGTCGGTAGCCTTAGAGAAATCGAGTGAGTGATTTTGTTGGAAACCGGGTTGAGTAACCATATCTACCCAGTCGTAACGAAGATCGTCGTGAGCGATGTTGGGATTTTCGGCTTGCATAGCCAAGAATTTTTCGTAAGCAGCAATCTCGCGCTCAGAGAAGGCAACGTTGCGGCTTGCATTGAGTGTGTACAACGAACGCTCGGCATACTTTTGAGCTTGCTCTTCAGTTTTACCGGGGTTGTCATGTATCCATTGGTTGAGGTACGACTCGCAACGGAGGTCGAAGAGCTCGATACCGTTGAGTGTAGGAATCTTCTTGGTGAAGTCTTGGAAACCTACCCAACCGTTGTATGACAATTTACCCTCTTTGCTTTTACCTTTCTTGGTAGTGATAACGATAACACCGTTGGCACCACGAGCACCATAGATAGCTGTTGCAGAAGCATCCTTGAGGACATCGATAGACTCGATATCGTTGGGGTTCAACGCATCGAAACCACCGTCCATTACAAGACCATCGACAACGTAGATGGGGTTGGTACCATAAGAGATTGAGTTGTTACCACGTACCTTGATAGAAGCAGTTTCACCGGGACGGGGGCTACTCTTAACGTACACACCGGGCACTTTACCTTGCAGGGCTTGGTTCACGTCGGCAGTAGGAACGTTCTTGATGTCGTTGGCCGATACGTGTTGAACGGCACCGGTAAGGTCGCTCTTCTTCATGGCCACACCTACCACAACAACTTCTTCCATCTCAATGGCATTATCGGCCATATAGATGTTCATTTTTTTACCGGGAGTAGCAGTGTACTCGGCCTTGGTATAGCCTACATAGGTAAATACCAAAGCATCTTTGGCATTGGCCTTGATGTTGAAGTTACCATCAACGTCGGTCATTGTACCAACAGATTGGCCTTTTACTACGACACTTACACCAATCAATGGTTCACCGGTGTTCTTGTCGTAAACAGTTCCCTGTACTTGCGCGATGGCAACACCGGGAAGTGTCATCAATAACACATAAAGTGCTTTCGTTAGGAATTTCTTCATAGTTTTGTTATTTAATAAATTGTGATGATATTCGCTCTTGTGCAGTTGAAGTCATCAACCAATATACGCCACGATGCAGGCTGTGCAAAGGCAACTCGATGTGACGGGCGGGCAACAAAGCTTCGATGGGTTGTATGCGTCCCAACACATCTATTATATATAGTGTCTCTATAAGACTCGAACTATCGACTGTGAGGTGCTGTGTAGTAGCATCGTAACGAACAGATATGTCGGAGGCGTTGTCGTGCTCGATAGAGGGAACATTGTCGCTACCTTTGGGATATATGCGCATGGCAATGCCACCGCCATTGGCCAACCAATAGTCGGCAGCACTCTCGGCAGTGAGTTCTGTGCGCTCTATCTCATATAACGAGGCATCTCTGTTGCTATCTTCCAAATCTTTTATTATATGTGCCTCGTATGTGACACCCGGGGTGAGGAATGAGAAGTCGATGTGTATATCGCGGCTGTATTGACTGCGTTGATTGTCCATCTTGTTCATAGCACCAACCCACCACTCCTGACCTTTGCGACGCGCCATCACGATGTATTCGCTCATTTCGCCTGCAAGGGGTAATGTTTCGTCCCATACGGTGGGCACGAGTTTGAGCCACTCCATAATATCGGGCACTTTGTAGTACTCGGTGGGCGAGTCGCTGATGAAACCAAGTGTTTGATGGAAAACCACATACATAGCCATACCATTGGCGCGAGTACCGGTACAATCGGGGCGACCGGTGGGCTTGATGGCAAAGTGACGATAGGTGCAGTTGCTGAGCAATCCGGGAGTAGCATCGGCCGCACCGCCCAACATACGCAAGAATGGCCACTCGACCATATAAGTAGGATTGCACGAGCGATCCCACTTGTTATTTTCGAGTCCATGTACAGCTTCGTAGCTGATGATGTTGGGGTATGTGCGATGCAAACCGGTGGGCTTGGGACAACCATGCATAAGCAACAACATCTGACGCTTGGCAGTCATCTCGGCCATTTGAGCCAACCAATTGATGGCCAATTGGTCGTCTCGAGCTATAAAATCGACCTTCACGCCCGCAATACCATATTTCTTGAAACGGTCGAGACGTGCT
>JAFZDG010000208.1 GCA_017561285.1 Bacteroidaceae bacterium | reverse complement strand
CCGTCTTCGTTATCGAATGTTCCCCATGTGTAGGCATACGTTTGCTCATTGGGAATGGTGTTCTCTACTTTCAGTGCTTTTTGGCGTTTGTTATGCCTGTTTGTAATGTTTTCGATGATAGTGTTGCTGTTGCCTTTAAGCTGCTCTATCTTGAGTGGTATTGATGCCAATACCGGTGTGCATAGCATAGTGAGTAGCGATACTATGACTGCAAGTCTTGTGTTTTTCATCCGATTGTATTTTGAGGGTTAGTATTTTCGTAAATTGAGAAAAACTACCCACACAAATACTTATATTAAGTATTGATGTAGGTAGTTTATATAATCATTTACACATAAATATGTGCTACGTCTTCTTATAGAAGATATTGAGAAGAGATAGACTTGTTGCTGTTTACACGGCGAATAGTATCGGCAAACAAGTCGGCGATAGACAAGATGTGAACTTTGTCACACTCTTTGGTGTAAGGAATACTATCGGTGAAAATCATTTCGGTGAGTTGTGAGTCTTGTACGCGTTGAGAAGCGGGATCGCTCATCACAGCGTGGCTTGCAATGGCACGTACCGACTTGGCACCCCAACTCATCATCAAGTTGGCAGCTTTGGTAATTGTACCGGCTGTATCTACCATATCATCTATAAGAATAATATCTTTACCTTCGACATCACCAATAACAGTCATCTCGGCAACCTCGTTGGGTTTGTTACGCTTCTTGTCGCACAATACGAGGGGGCAGTTCAAGTATTTGGCATATGTGCTGGCACGTTTCGAACCACCTACGTCGGGAGTGGCGATAGCCATATTGTCGAGTTTCAATGACTCGATGTAGGGGATGAATACCGATGAAGCATAGAGGTGATCTACGGGAACATCAAAGAAACCTTGAATTTGGTCGGCGTGAAGGTCCATAGTGATAAGACGGTCGATACCGGCAGCACTCAAAAGGTCGGCAATGAGTTTTGCACCAATAGAGACACGGGGTTTGTCTTTGCGGTCTTGACGAGCCCAACCGAAGTAGGGTATAACGGCGTTGATTGTTTTGGCCGATGCGCGTTTGGCTGCATCTACCATCAACAAGAGTTCCATCAAATTGTCTGAGCTGGGGAAGGTTGATTGTACGAGGTACACCTCCAAACCGCGAATAGATTCCTCAAACGATACTGCGAACTCGCCGTCAGCAAAATGTTGTATTTTCATTTGTCCCAATTCACAACCGAGACTTGTACAGATTTTCTCTGCCAAATAGCGAGAGTTGGTACCTGAGAAAACCTTGAAAGGAGTTGTTTGTTCCATAGATATTATTGAAAATGTAACTGTTTGAAAATTTTCTGCAAAGTTAAAATTATGTTTGCTTTAATCACACTTTTCGAGGCATTTTTTTTGTGTGTAAACGGATGTTTTTTTTTATCGTTTGATTTTCCATATTACAGCACCCTTGCCATCTACTTGTGTGGTGAATGGTAATGCCCGATGCAAGTGTTTTGTTTCACGCTTACCACTCAGTAGTTCAATCGCATCGTATGAGGCCGATTCAATGCCCATCATATCGAGCGCCAGGGCGGGTATATTGATCGATATGTCAGATGCTTGTGTGCCAAAGTTGACTGCTATGAGTAGTATTTCGTCTGGCGTATAGCGAAGGTATGCATAGTGGCGGTGTGGATCGAAATTGCCATTGTCGAAGTTGACATACATAAGGTCGAAAAATTCGCCTTGCGATATGGCTTTTTCGCTGTTGCACAGTGTGAGTACCTGCTTGTATAGGTTGCGTAGTGTACATTGCTCGGGTGTGAGCTTGTCGTTGTTGCAATGCCCTTCGTTATACCAGGCTCTTACTGTAGGTACACTCCAGTAATCGAAGATGGTTGTACGTCCGTCATGGCCACTGAATCCCTCGGCATCTTGTGCTTTCTCGCCCAGCTCTTGGCCGAAGTATATCATCATAGGTGCGCGACTCAATGTTGCCGATACTATCAAAGAGGGGAGTACACGTGTTGCATCGCCGGCATATTGCATAGAGGCAAATCGTTGCTCATCGTGATTTTCGAGAAAGTTGAGCATATGTCCCGATAGCCCATCGAGCGATTGCCAGCAATAGGATATTTGTGCAGCCGAAACATCGTGACACTCAATGGCGCGAAGCTTGTCGTATAGTCCAACTTTGTCATATAGATAATCAAATTGACCATACTCGATGTAGGGACGATATAGCGATGGCTCGTAAATCTCGGCTATAAATATAATATGTGGGTATTGGCGTTTGACCTCTGTAATGGCCCAATGCCAAAATTCAACGGGTACCATATGCACCATATCGCAACGCAATCCGTCAATGCCTTTGCTACACCAGAAGAGTATTATGTCGCGCATTTTATACCACGTGTCGGGTATGGGATCGAAGTGGTGACGACACCAATCGAGATAATCTACGCCATAGTTCAACTTGACTGTTTCGTACCAATCGTGATGCTCGGGAAAGGCATCGAAACGGTCGTTGCCTGTGGCTCGTGCCGGAAATTCATTATATTCGTTGGCTGTATTTTGACCTACAAAAAAGCGGGGCGAAAAACGTTGTCGGGGGATGTAGTAGAAGTTGTTTTGTGCGTCAAATTGCTTTTCGCTATTGTCTTGAGCGCCCAATTGCTCTACACCTACGGGCATCGCATCGGAGTGATATTCGCGGGCAACGTGGTTGGGTACAAAGTCCATTATAACTTTCAAGCCGGCTTGATGGGTACGTTCAATGAGATTTTCGTACTCTTGCATGCGATTGGGAATCTCTTCGGCCAAGTCGGGGGCTATATCGTAGTAGTCGCTGATGGCGTAGGGCGAGCCGGCTTTACCTTTTACTATATAAGGGTTGTTGGGGCGTATGCCATACTCGCTATAGTCGGTCTGTGTGGCGTGCTCAATGACACCGGTGTACCATATATGCGTAGCTCCCAATGACTTTATCTCGTTCAATACGTGCGGGGTGAAGTGGTTGAGTTTACCCACTCCGTTTTGCTCTTTCGAGCCAAATGGAATGCAGTGGTCGCTTGTATTTGAGAATAGTCGTGGCAGTACTTGATATATAATTATTTTATCTTCCATTGCGTGTGTTGTTGAGTAGTGATAGTTGTTGTTCGGTGAGGTTGTTGAGTACTTCTATGGCCTTTTGATAGCCAAGTTCTTCTATCTTCTCTTGCTCATCTATGTCAAAGACGTTGTATCCGCTTATATCTTCATTTTCTATCAGTATATCGCATAGGGCGATGTCGGGAAATACATTGCCGCAAGAGAGGAAGTTGTAGGCTCGGTTGGTAATGGAAAGCAGATTGTTCTCATACTGCTCATGTTGCATGGGCGATACGTTTATACCTATCACAACATCGCAAAGGTCGCGAATGGGTGTGACGGGTAGGTTGCGCATGACACCTCCATCAACGTAGTGTATGCCATCGATAGCTATAGGGGGGAATACGATGGGTATAGAACACGATGCGGCAATGCGAATAGCCAGATCGCCCTTGTCGAAGGCTACACTCTTACCATTGTCGAAGTCGGTAGCAACGATGTACGTAGGTATTTTAAGGTCTTCGATGCGCTTTGAGTGCAATCTTTTGTCGATAAAGTGTATAAACTTGTCCATCTTGAGCAGGCTGTTGCGGGGAATGGTTACATCTACCAACTCCTTGACATCCAATTCGCTAAACAACCGTATGATGTGTTGCGGAGCGTAACCATCGGCATATAATGCTGCAATAATCGAGCCGGCACTTGTTCCCGATATGACATCGGGCTTGATGCCCATCTCTTCCAATGCTCGCAACACGCCAATGTGTGCAAAACCACGTGCGCCACCACCTCCCAAAGCCAAGCCTATGCGGTAGGGGCGGGTTTTTACTTCTTTTTTCTTACCAAACCAAAACATATTGTTCAATGATTTCTTTGCGAAGGTAATTATTTTTTGTCCTATCTGCAACTATTTGCGAAATGAGTATTTTTATATTTTAAAACATTAATACTTGCATATTACAGTAAGTTTATATACATTTGAATGTCTAAAAATATCTATGAAAACACATTCCTATATTATTGTATGGCAAATTCTACTCTAAAATACCAATCGACAGCTATTGTTGATGTTGATACAGCTTGCTTTGATGTTCCGGTCTTGTCGCACACTTATGCCGATGGTTGCGGGACAATCGTGTTTGATGGTTGCTTAACACGTTTGGGCGACAATGCTTTTAACAAAAACAACGACCTTGTTTCGGTCGAGTGTCCTCATTCATTGTTGGTTATAGGTGCTCGTGCCTTTGCCCAATGCGAAAATTTGGAATCGGTGATTGTGGGAAACAACTTGCAACAAGTGGGTGAGTTTGCTTTTGCGCAATGCACGAAACTCTCTCGTGTTGCCTTGCCCGATAGTGTGACGGCGATAGGTATGTATGCCTTCAATACGTGTTGGTCGCTTACGTCATTTGATATTCCGAAAGGTGTGACAAAGATAGAGGAGTGGACTTTCAATGCGGCAGGCCTTACCCGACTCACTATTCCCGAAAACGTGAAGGAGATAGGTTATCGTGCTTTTGCGCGTACTCATATACAGTCGCTTGTCATTCCCGGTTCATTAAGACAAATTGGTGAGATCGCGTTTTGGACTTGCTCGGAACTCGAAGAACTGAAGATATGCGATGGGGTAGAGGTGATAGGTCGTAAAGCGTTTGCCGATTGCAAGTCGTTGAGAAGCATCGACTGGGGTAATACGGTTACGCTTATCGGAGAGCAGGCGTTTGAAGAGAATGTTGCGCTGACAAAGGTTGTTATTCCCCCTTCGGTGAAAGAGATAAAGTGGCGAGCTTTTGGCAAATGTTCGCAACTACGCGATGTTACGGTGTCGAGTGGTACGCTCATCGATGAGCAGGCATTCAATTGCTTTGAGATCAAACGCGTGTGAAGATAGGGTGTTGTGAATTAAAGTCTTACAACCAAAGGCAGCAAAAAAACATAGTTATATTTTGTTATAGACCTGCTATTGATTAACTTTGCAATTAGCTTTGTGAGCAAACTATAATATATGAAAAGCATACAAGAAGATATTGAACAAGCCTGTGACGTATTGAAACGAGGTGGCGTAATTCTCTATCCTACCGATACTATATGGGGTATAGGATGTGATGCTACCAACTCGGAGGCTGTGAAAAAAGTATATGAAATAAAACGCCGAGCCGATAATAAAGCTCTCATTGTGCTTACCGATTCAATGACTAAGGTCGACTTCTATGTCGATGATGTTCCCGATATAGCCTATGACCTGGTAGATTTGTCGGAAAAGCCGCTTACCATTATCTATTCGGGTGCTCGCAATTTGGCTCCCGAACTGATGGGCGAAGATGGTACAGTGGGTATCAGAGTTACCCGAGAACCGTTTTCGCAGACATTGTGCCATCGTTACCGCAAAGCGATAGTATCTACATCGGCCAACGTAAGTGGTGAGCCATCGCCTGCGCTATTTGCCGAAATATCGGAAGAGATAAAACAAGCTGTCGATTATATTGTAGAAGCTCGACAAGACGAAACCGATGCTGCTCGGGCATCGAGTATTATAAAACTCGGCAAGGGAGGATTGGTGCAAATAATAAGAGAATGATAGGTGTAAAGCGACAAACGGCCAAGTATGTGTTGTGTGACTATGTGATGTCTAATATTGCATGGTTGCTCTTCAATATCGTACGCTTCTATATGCCGGCTATATCGTCGGGATATGTAGCATTAGACGATTTCTTGTTGTCGAGAAATGTGCTTATAGGTCAGCTGTTTATGCCATTGATAATGATGATGGTATATTACTTGTCGGGCTATTATAATGTGGCATTTTTCAAATCGCGCCTGCACGAATTATTTACCACCGTATCATCAACTTTTCTCAATACGCTCATCTTGTTTTTTACGGCACTCATCAACGACATTATGCCGTTGCGTATAGACAATTATGAGTTGATTTTCGTTCTCTTTGCATTGCAATTTTTATGCGTCTATTCGTGTCGATTGGTCATTACCACCAATGCCACCCACAAAATACACAATAGAGAGTGGTATTTCAATACGTTGGTGGTAGGCTGTGGCAAGCAGGCTTTGAAATTGACTCGTGAGTTGAACGAACGCGCCAAATCGTTGGGATATAATATTGTGGGATATGTAGATATAGGCGAGGATAGTTGCTCGAAAGAGTTACCCTATCCGGTATATCCCAACAAGGAGTTGGGCGAATTGTGCGATTCGCTCAATGTCAAATATATAATCGTGGCTGTAGATGACAACAGGCAGGTGCGCCTCAATGCCGTCATCAACGAATTGTATCCGCTCGATCGCCCCATCAAGATGCAGAGTACGGTGTTTCACAACCTCATAGGTCGTGTCAAATTGTCGAATATCTATGGTCAGCCGTTGGTCGATGTGAGTAGCTGTGCCATTTCGGAAGGAGGTCGCAATATGAAGCGTCTGGTCGATATTGTCATATCGGGCATTGCGTTGATTTTTGTGGCTCCTATTATAGCCATATTTGCCATCCTCATCAAGCGCGATTCGAAAGGTCCTGTTTTCTATCGGCAAGAGCGTATAGGTTATCACCATAAGCCATTTAATATCTACAAGTTGCGCACGATGTACGCCGATGCCGAAGGCGATGGAAAACCTCGCTTGTCGAGTACAAACGACAGCCGCATTACCCCACTTGGCAAATTTATGCGTAAGTATCGCATTGATGAGTTGCCCCAGTTCTGGAATATCTTCAAAGGCGATATGTCGTTGGTAGGCCCACGCCCCGAGCGAGAGTATTTTATAAAGCAGATTATAGAACAGGCTCCCTACTATGCGCTTATGTATCAGATACGTCCGGGATTGACATCGTGGGGTATGGTAAAGTATGGCTATGCCAAGAATGTAGACGAAATGATAGAGCGATTGCAATACGATATAGTTTACCTGGAGAATATGTCGATGTTGGTCGATTTGAAAATAATAATTTATACCCTTCGCACCGTTATTATGGGGCGTGGTATGTAGCATAATACTATGGAACAGAAAAAAGAGAGAAGATATAAAGAGTGGTTTATGCGTTTCCTCATGTGGCGTGAGGCGCATATCAGTATTCGTACGTTTACACTCATTATGAGTTTTGCAGTGGGTTTGTTTACCGGCTTGGCTGCGGTGTTGCTCAAGTGGCTCATTCATGGCATACAACATATGCTCACATCGCATATGATGAATGAGGGCCTTAACGGACTCTACTTTGTATATCCCATAGTGGGTGTGTTCTTGGTGGGTTTGTTTGTAAGGTATATTGTCAAAGATGATATCTCGCATGGTGTGACTCGTATTTTGCACGCATTCTCCCAACGCAAAAGTCGTGTGAAACCACACAATATGTACTCTTCGATTTTGGCCAGTTCGGTAACGATCGGTTTTGGTGGCTCGGTAGGAGCCGAGGCACCTATTGTATATACGGGAGCGGCTATTGGCTCGAACGTGGGCCGATTGTTCCGTATGCCCCCCAACGTGTTGATGCTTATGATGGGTTGTGGTGCGGCATCGGCTATAGCCGGTATATTCAAGGCACCCATTGCCGGTATTCTGTTTACCATAGAGGTTTTGATGGTCGATTTGACAGCTACTTCGGTATTGCCTTTGCTCATATCGTCTATTACGGCCGTTACGGTGTCCTATCTCTACCATGGCACTGCCGCCGAGTTTATGTTTGAGCAGACCGAGATATTTGGTATCGAACGTATTCCTTATGTGATATTGTTGGGTATCTTCTGTGGCTTCGTATCGCTCTACTTTACTCGTGTAATGTATTGGATAGAGGGTAAATTTGGCAAGTTG
>JAFZDG010000207.1 GCA_017561285.1 Bacteroidaceae bacterium | reverse complement strand
CGTTTCTGCGGTTATTATATCCTAATCTCCACTTTCCATAGTTTACTTCATCTATAAAGGTTACTATCAAACTATTACCCGATGGCTTTTCGACTTCTTTTTGCTCTATACCATCTTTGGTCTTGAACATTACCAATAGCTTGTTATCTCCAATATCTTGTATTTTGATAGATTTGATAACAAGCGTTTGTTTTACCGCATCCCATACGCCTTCAAAAGAAGATGATTCTTGTGCTTTGAGCGAAAATGTGCTTAATAACACTGCTGCTAATAGCCATAAATACTTGTGTTTCATAAGTTTATTATTTTAGGTTGTTATATAGGTCTTTTGTGGTATGCCGATGGTTGTTTCTTAGTTCTTGCTCTTGGCTGTGACGATGCGTTCGCCCAAGTATATAGCCAGACTCTTGCGTACTTCCATATATTGAGCAATCTGTCCCATGATGTATAGCATACGCTCGTTGTCCGATTGCTGTTGTCGGAGTTCGTTGCGCAGACTCTCTATGCGGCGCATCAGTATGGCATCTTTCAGCTCAAATACGGCTCGAGGTATCAGCTCGTTGAGGCGATCCACATCACGCTCTATTACCTGATATTTGGTGTGTATCTTGCTCAATTGGTGACGATCGCTCATGAGGTCTATAGCTACGCTGCTCAACTCCATATTGGCATTGTTGATAAAGGTATGACCGATGTAGGCTATCTCGGCCTCGTAACGTACGGCTTCGCACGCAGTCAGGAATCGCTCTTCGGCCATTTTGAGCAGTTTCTCATCGGCATCTTCTTTGCTGTGTATCTCATCGAGTTGCGTTTGTAGAGCTTCGCGCAGGCGTGGCAAACTTTGTTCTTGCTTCATATCGCCATATCGGCGAGCCAAATCGCGGTCGATGTTATGGGCATCTTTGAAGATAGCGGCATAGACAGGATGCGATATTTCTATTTCGTCGGCAGCCAATTCTTGAGTTATGTAGTCGAGAACTTCGCACTCCGATGGCTCGCCATTCTCGTCGTATTGGCACATTTTGGCATAGCCATATCGCAGTATATAGCGTGCCAACGTGCGCTCACACTCTTCTATGATTTTATCCTCTTTTGTGACAGAGGGTATGTCAATCCTTATAGGCTCTGTGTGCGATGCGTCATCTGTTATAGATGGTTGTGGCTCGGTATATTGTTCGAGAGGCGGTTGAGGCATATCCTCTACTGCGCTACCCGGTGTATTATATACCTCAAGTGGAGGCTCGGGTAGGGGTTGTGGCGGAGCCGGAATATCGACCGGTGTAGAGCCGGTAGCTGTGCCGCCCCTTGATGGGTGTTGTGGATAGGTAGGCTCGGGATAGTTTTGTTTCTCGCGTTGTTGACGATATTTGTTGGCGGTATTGGCTATCTCTTGTTCGCGCTTGTCTCGTTGCAGGTTGTTTACCTCTTGTAAGAGTAGCTTTTCGTCGACCGACAGCAATCGGGCGCAATCTTGCACATAGATGATGCGCAAGATGTTATCGGGGATGATAGCTATAGAACGTACAATATCGCCTATGAGTGTGGCTCGCTTGATAGGATCATTGCCGGCACCTTCGAGCAGGAGATTGGTCTTGAAACGAATGAAGTCGGTTTCGTGTGCGCGAATGTAGGCCGTAAAGTCGGCTGCACTCTGTTTCTTGGAGAATGAGTCGGGATCGTCGCCATCGGGTAGGAGTACCACCTTGATGTTCATACCCTCTTGCAAGATGAGGTCGATACCGCGCATCGAGGCTTTTATACCGGCGGCATCGCCATCGTACAATACGGTAATATTGTTGGTAAATCGGTGTATAAGACGTATTTGTCCGGGAGTGAGCGAGGTACCCGATGAGGCTACAACATTTTCTATACCGGCTTGGTGCATTGACAACACATCGGTGTAGCCCTCAACAAGATAGCAGAAGTCGTTTTTGACAATGGCTTGTTTGGCGTGATATATGCCGTAGAGTACATCACTTTTGTGATATACTTCCGACTCGGGCGAGTTGACATATTTGGCAGCTTTGTCGTCTTTCTTCAATATGCGACCGCCAAAGGCTATTACCTTGCCCGACAAACTGTGTATGGGAAATATAACACGACCTTTGTAGCGGTCGTAGAGCGAACCTTGTTGCGATTCCAGGCACAAGCCTGTTTTTATGAGGTAGTCTTTCTTATATCCTTTTCGTAGAGCCTCTTGTGCCAGAACATCGCGTTTTTCGGGCGAGTATCCCAAGCCAAATTTCTTGATAATATCCTCGCCAAATCCACGTTCGCGAAAGTATCCTAAACCTATCGATCGCCCCTCGACATTTTCCAACAGATTGGTGGCGAAAAATTTCTGGGCAAATTCGTTGACAATGAGCATACTCTCGCGGTCGGTTTTGCGTTGCTTCTCCTCCTCGCTGAGTTGTCGTTCTTGTATTTCAATGTTGTATTTGCGTGCCAAATATTTCAGTGCTTCGTAATACGAAACCTGCTCGTGTTCCATAATGAAGTGAACCGAGTTGCCGCCCTTTCCGCAACTGAAGCATTTGCATATACCGCGTGCCGGAGATACCGAGAATGAAGGGGTTTTCTCGTCGTGAAACGGACAGAGACCAACATAGTTTGCCCCACGTCGGCGCAACGTAACAAAGTCCGATACCACCTCCACAATATTGGCGGCATCTATGATGCGGTCTATGGTATGTTGGTCTATCATAGTGTTTGGCTATGTATTCTTTTGTTGTCTGTTGTCACTATAATATAGTAGCGCAAAGTTACATCAAAATACTCAAAAAATCAATATTTATAACAATGATGAGTTGAGTTGCGGATTTACAATTGTTTAAACTTTGCGCTTTTAATGTGTTTCAATATGCTAAAAAATTGGCTACCCGTTTTCGGGTAGCCAATGTGTTGTATAATAGACTTTCTATTCTATTAGTGTTTGGGTTTGATGTCAAACTTCACAGGGTGCAACATATTCTCGGGGCTGAGGATAGTGTCGAGCTCCTCTTTGGTGATGATGTCGTGTTCGAGCACGAGGTCATATACGCTGCGGCCTGTTTCGAGAGCCTCTTTGGCAATCTTAGTAGAGTTCTTGTAACCGATAACGGGGTTGAGGGCAGTAACGATACCGATACTGTTGTGTACCATTGTGCGGCAACGCTCTTCGTTGGGAGTAATGCCTTCGATGCAGCGAGTTACGAGTGTGTCGAAACCGTTACGCATCAAGTCTATTGATTCGAAGCAGCATTGTGCCATTACGGGCTCCATAGCGTTCAACTCCATTTGAGCTGCATCACCGGCCATTGTTACGCACAATTCGTTACCCATTACTTTGTAGCATATTTGGTTCATTACCTCGGGGATAACGGGGTTAACCTTACCGGGCATAATTGACGAACCGGGTTGCATAGGAGGCAAGTTGAACTCGGCAAGACCGCAACGAGGACCGCAAGCCAAGAGGCGAAGGTCGTTACAAATCTTGTTTACTTTCACTGCAAGACGTTTCAAAGCAGCAGCGTAGCCTACCATGCATGATGTGTCTGATGTAGCACCTACGAGGTCACCTGAGAGTTTAAACTCAAGACCTGTGATGTCGCACATAGCTTTTACGCATTTCTCGGCATATCCGGGCTCGGCGCAGATACCTGTACCAATAGCAGTAGCACCCATATTTACTGTGAGGAAGTCCTCGGCAGCGTGGTTGAGGTGTGCAATCTCATCGGTGAGGATGCTGGCAAAACCATGGAATGTTTGGCCCAATGTCATAGGTACTGCATCTTGCAATTGAGTACGGCCCATCTTGATAACGTGAGCCATCTCATCGCCCTTCTTGTTGAGCGCATCGATGAGGCGTTGCAAGTGGGGCATAAACTCTTGGTGTGAGTAGTAGAGACCTACGTGTATAGCAGTAGGATATGCATCGTTGGTCGATTGGGCGCAGTTTACATGGTCGTTGGGCGAGCAGTATTGGAATTCACCGCGTTTGTGGCCCATAAGGTCGAGGGCGCGGTTGGCAATTACCTCGTTGGCGTTCATGTTGGTTGTTGTACCTGCACCACCTTGAATCATATCGATGGGGAATTGGTCGTGATGTTGACCATCGAGTATCTCTTTGCATGCTGCAATAATTGCGTTAGCTTGCTCATCGGTGAGCAATCCAAGCTCATGGTTGGCCATAGCTGCAGCCATCTTGGTGATAGCAAGACCGTTGATGAATTTGGGATACTCGTTCAAATGGAACTTACTGATAGGGAAGTTTTCGATACCACGAAGAGTTTGTACACCGTACAAAGCATCTGCGGGAATTTCACGTGCACCGAGCAAGTCGCTCTCAATGCGAAATTCAGTCTCTTTCATGTCTGACTTATTATAAGGTTAATGATTAGCGTTAGAGTAGTTGCTATACCTATGTTGGTATTTTGCTCTGCAAAGTTACACTCAATGTGCGAATAAAGCAAATTTTATCTCTATTATTATTTGTTGCCAATTGCTCTATTGGGGGGTGAGGCATTTCATATATTCAATTAAAAAGACAAGACCGCAGGGGGTGAGGTGCGGTCTTGTTATTTTGTTTTATATGTTTGGGTGTCGTTATTTAATTGGCGGGAGTTGTCGGTTTCTCTTCGATGACGTTGCCTTGCTGGTCAATAAACATATGCTCATCGCCTACCACAACTTCGGCACGACCGTTGATAAAGTAGCCTGCACTGTCGTATTGGCAGGGTAGTACTGTGCGACCTTTCTCATCTATATAGCCATATTTGCCTTCTTGCTTGATGATGGTAATTCCATCGCGGAAGGGTAACTCTATATAACTGCTTTGGCAAGCGTATATCTCTTTGCCTTTGCGGTTGATGAGGCCTTGCAGACCGTCTATTTCTACTATCGCATATCCGCTTATAAAGTCGGTTATCTTGTCGTACTTAAAGGGTACGGCAATGCTGCCATCGGGGTTGATAAATCCACTCTTTTCGCCCAATTTTACACGAGCCATTCCTTCTCTGAAAGGATCGGCAATGTCATATTTGAAAGGTATGGCTACAGTACCATCGGAATGTATATAGCCCCATTTGTTTTTTTTCTTCACCGGGGCCAGGCCTTCGGAGAAAGATAAAATGCGGCTGTAGATGGGTTTTACAACCATCTTTCCGGCTTTGTTGATAAAACCCCATGTTGCATCTACCATAACGGCTGCCATACCTCCTATAAAACGGAGCGCGTCTTTAAATTTGCAGGGTATAACAAGGCTGCCTTTGGTATCTATATATCCATATAGTCCGTTTTGCTTCACACGTGCCATTCCTTCGCTGAAGTCTTTGGCATTTTCGTATGTGCAAGGAACTTCTACTTCTTCCGATTCTTTGTTTTTGTATCCATAAACACCTTTCTCACTGAAAGGCTTCAAGTCGGTATCGTGTTTTTCTTCGTTCAAAGGTTTCATAATACTGCACTTTAATTAGGTTACAACTGTGAATGAGCAAATATAGTGATTTTATAAGTGATTTGCCAAATAATTAGGCTTAATATTATACAATCGTTTAAAATTTCATTGCTCTATCCATCGCTCTGCGATCATCGCGCTCTTTGATACTGTCGCGCTTGTCATATTGTTTTTTGCCTCGGGCTATGGCTATTACGAGCTTGGCAAGTCCCTTCTCGTTGAGAAAAAGTCGGGTGGGGATAATGGAGAAGCCGGGTGTCTGCGATGTGTTTGTAAGGCGGGCTATCTCCTTGGCTGTAAGCAATAGTTTGCGGTCGCGACGGGTTTGATGATTGTTGTACGAGCCAAACGAGTACTCGGCAATGTACATATTCTTTACCCACACTTCTCCGTTGTAAACATAGCAGAACGTATCGGCCAAGCCGGCTTTACCTTCTCGTATCGATTTTATCTCGGTGCCGGTGAGTACAATGCCTGCTTGCAACGTGTCGATTATCTCATAATCGAACGATGCGCGCTTGTTTTTTATATTGATATTATTGTTGCTCTTTGCTTTCATCTTATTGAATTATAAAGTCAAATACCTTATCCCATACAAAGGGTAGTCCTAAAAAGAGTACCGATGTGATAACGGTATAGCTGAATACGTTTTCTTGGGGTATTTTGAGGTATGTCTGACCTTGAAATACAACCCAAATGATATATACCGGAAGGAACTGCACAAATGCAAAGTCGCATGGCAGTAGGTTGTTGATAATGACCGATAGCATTGATATAATGTAGGTGTATCCTACAAAAATGTGTGCTTGGCTCTTGCTATATTCGGCGGCATAGTATTGGCGGCATGGTTTTACCATTATTATCCACATGCTTATGATGCATACGGCATATTTGAGCAATGTCACAAGTGCCTCTTGGGTTGCCTCTTCTATGGTTGTGTAGCCATACCAGTGGTGTACATATGCCGATAGAGCTGTGAGTATGAGCATCGGATATACCAATAGATACATCAAGAATTGCTCTCTTGCTGCATCGGTCGATAGTTGTTCCCAAGCAATGCGGGGAGTGAAGATAAGCTGTATCAATGCTCGTACCATATATCAACTATATTTTGAGCAAAGATAATACAAACGTGCGATATACACAATGCTTACTTTGATATTTCGTAAAGGGTATGACAATTCATTATACTTGGTACAATGAACAATGTATCTTTTTATTGATTGACGATGTTGTGCGAAGGTGTCTTCTATGATATTATACCTATGAGGCCGAGCCAAAAATATCTTGACGCGGCCTCGTGGGTGTAAGTATCAATTGGAAAGGTTAATGCTGTTTCTCGTGGTGGGTGTCGTGACTGTGGTGTTTATTGTGATGCATATTTGTACTATGCTTCATATCACTCTTTTTCCACAGACGGTGATGGTCGGGGTGCTCGGGTTGTTGCTTGTTTTTGTTGAGCAAAATGACTGTTGTATCGGTTTCTACATATAAATATACCGAGTCGGT
>JAFZDG010000206.1 GCA_017561285.1 Bacteroidaceae bacterium | reverse complement strand
GTCACAATCGGCCGTAGGCTCTTCATCGAAGTAGCGTAGCAACATCGAGGCTCTACAACTCTCGGCTGTGGCATAGCTAATCATATATTCGATGCGCTCTTTCATACGCTCTTTGCGCTCTTCATATACGCTGTGTGGAATGACAATGTATTTGCCTTCTACACGCCTTACGGGTAGGTAGATAAAGGGTGTGCGTTTGCGAGGAATGTAATGCAGTACGTGCAGGCGCGATAGCTTGAGCAGGGCTTCGTATATCTCTTGAGCCGTAAGGCCGAGGCGGCTTTGCAACAACTCTTCGTGTATCATTACATAGTCGGCAAAGAGGCCTGTGTAGGAGCGTAGCAGGCATTGCAGTACGCGATCGGTCGTTTCATCCACATCGGGCAGATTGTATAGCTCGTCGCGCCGCATCTCCATCATCACGCGTGATAGAGCATCGGTTTCCTCTATAAACTCCAGGGCTCCTGCTTGGGTGAGTATTTCCAATGCACTGAGTGTTTGAGTTGTAGGGGTGTGAAAGGTCTGGCAGAATTGATTGAGACTGAACTCTCGCATCTGTTCGGCTCCTTCGCCAATGGCAAATCCCAAGAAGTTGCACACGCGCTCGTAGGTGGTGCGTATAAACTCTTTGTCGGGAAAACTCTCAGTGACACGTTTGCGCAATGTCGCGCGGTCGCTCTTGCCATATAGTAGTACGGCGTATGAGCGTAGGCCATCGCGTCCGGCGCGTCCTGCTTCTTGGTAATACTCTTCGGGAGAGTTGGGTATATCTATGTGTACAACCAATCGTACATCGGGCTTGTCTATACCCATACCAAAGGCATTGGTGGCTACCATCACGCGCATTTCGCCGTTTGTCCACCGTTGTTGTCGGTCGTTTTTCTCTTCGGGCGAAAGTCCTGCATGGTAGAATGTGGCCGGTATGCTATGTTGTTGTAGTTCGGTAGCAATTTCATGGGTACGTTTGCGACTGCGTACATATACAATGGCACATCCCGGTACACGTTCCAGTATGTGTATAAGTTGCTGTATCTTATTTTCGCCTTGGCGTACCACATACGATATGTTGGGGCGGGCAAAGGTGAGACGCAAACGGTTGGGATGGCGCATTTGCAGTTTGTTGCATATGTCATCGGCTACATAACGAGTGGCCGATGCGGTGAGTGCCAACACCGGTACATCGGGCAGTTGTTCGCGTAGTGCTGCAATGCGTAGGTAGGACGGACGAAAGTCATATCCCCATTGCGATATACAGTGTGCCTCATCGACTACCAGTAGCGAAATGTTCATCTCTCGCAAGCGATTTTGAAACATCTCGGTCGATAGTCGTTCGGGCGATACATATAGAAATTTGTAAGCACCGTTTACGCAGTTTTCGAAGGCTACATTCCGTTCTCGGCGTGTCATACCCGAAGCTATCATAGCTGCTTTAATACCGCGTTTGCGCAGGTTGTCCACTTGATCTTTCATCAAGGCAATGAGTGGTGTGATGACAATGCACACTCCCTCCATAGCCATTGCAGGCACTTGAAAGGTGAGCGACTTGCCACCGCCGGTAGCCATCAAGCCCAGCGTATCGTGCCCCGATAGTACCGAGAGGATAATATCCTCTTGCATGGGGCGAAATGAGTCGTAGCCCCAATAATGATGCAGTATGTCGTGAATCGTTTGTCGCATAGCGGTACTCGAAGAAAATTGTAGATTGCAAATGTACAAAAATAAATTGGAGAGCAGTGCGATAGCGAAATATATATGTGGCGTAAAGTGTGCGAGGGTATATAAACAAAAAAAGCAACTTACCTTGTGGTAAATTGCTTTTTGCGGAAGGAGGGGGATTCGAACCCCCGGTACCCTTACGAGTACGTCAGTTTAGCAAACTGGTGGTTTCAGCCACTCACCCATCCTTCCTTGCGGGCCGACACGAGGTCGTTTTGCCAAATGCGATGCAAAGATACGCTTCTATCTCAATTTGTGCAAATTTTTGAGACGTTTTCTTTCGTTTATTTTCAATTTTTTTTGCAACGCCTTTGTTTTCAGTGGGTATGCTGTTATAAAAAAATGAGGCTCCACCCGCAGGTAAAGCCTCAACTCTATTTTGTTTTATCTATTTTATTCGGCGGGTTTCAACCAGCGGTCGAGCCAACCGATAAATGTGCGGTGGAAAAGCATACCGTTTTGGGGCTTGAGAATCCAGTGATTTTCATCGGGGAAGATGAGCAACTCGGCAGGAATGCCACGCAATTTAGCCGCATTGAATGCACTCATACCTTGAGAGGCAAGGATGCGGAAGTCTTTCTCTCCATGAATACAGAGGATGGGAGTATCCCATTCGCCTACAAATCGGTGGGGAGAGTTGGCAAATGTGCGTTGAGCAATGGCATTGTTTTTGTCCCAGGGAGCACCGCCCATATCCCAGTTGGCAAACCACATCTCTTCGGTCTCCATATATTGTTGCTCAAGGTTGAAGATACCGGCGTGAGCAATGAAGGCATCGAAGCGTTTTTCGTGGTGACCGGCCAACCAATATACCGAGAAGCCACCGAAGCTGGCACCTACAGCACCCATTTTGCCTACAAAAGGCTCGGTCTTGATATTGTCGGCTGCTGCGAAGTAGTCGCTCATACATTGGCCACCATAGTCTTTACTGATTTGTTCCAACCACTCTTGACCAAAACCGGGCAATCCATGACGGTTGGGAGCTACAACGATATAGCCCTGTGCGGCAATCAGTTGCAAGTTCCAACGATACGACCAGAATTGGCTTACGGGGCTTTGAGGACCACCTTGGCAATAGAGAATGGCAGGATATTTCTTGTTGGCATCGAAGTGGGGAGGATATACTACCCACGCAAGCATTTGCTTGCCATCGGTAGTGGGTATCCAGCGCTCCTCTACGTTGCCCATCTCTATTTGGGCAAGCATATTGTCATTCTCGTGCGACAAGTTGGCAGCCTGGCGTGTGTCGAGGTCTATTACATATATTTCATCGGGGCTCGAGATTGAGTGACGTTGTGCTACGAGTTTGTTGTTGGCTGCAGGATATACAGTGGCATAGTCATAGTATCCTTCGGTAATTTGTTGTATGGCAAGACCGTTGAGTGCTATACTGAAAATGTGTACCATACCTTGGTAGGGCGATGTAAAGTATATCATACTTGCATCGGGAGCCCATGCAAAGGTATTAACAATGTAGTCGAAGTTTTCGGTAAGATAGGTCTTCTCGCCGCTTTGCATATCGAGGATAAACAAGCGGTTCTTGTCACTTTCGTAACCATCGCGTTCCATGCTGGTCCATGCAAGGTAGTTGCCATCGGGCGAGAATACCGGATTGGTGTCATAGCCCATCATACCCTCGGTGAGGTTGCGGGTAGTACCATCTTCTATGTTATAGAGGTAGAGGTCGCTGTTGGTAGAGAGTGAATATTCCATACCTGTTTTTTTGCGGCTGGTATAAACGATAGATTTGCCATCGGGAGCCCATGCAAACGACTCAGAACCACCAAACGGACGCATAGGTACTTCGTAAGGTTCACCCTCGACAATGTCGCGAGGATTAATAATGTTGTTACCCTCTACTTGAGCCAAGAAGGGGTGGGGTATTGCTTCGGTCCATTCATCCCAGTGTTTGTACATAAGGTCATCTATAACGCGGCCGGTAGCTTGGGGAAGGTCGGCATACTTATCTACAGCTTTGTTGTGCAATGAAACGGGGGCAATAAGTATCACTTGAGAACGGTCGGGCGAGAAGAGGAAACCCTCTACACCTTGTTCCATAGACGACATTTTAATGCGATTGCTGCCATCGGCATTCATACGCCATACTTGGGGTACACCATTTTCATCGGCAT
>JAFZDG010000205.1 GCA_017561285.1 Bacteroidaceae bacterium | reverse complement strand
GGTCGACCAACGGCAGTGGATGCCACGCTCGGCTGCTAAGGGATTACCTTGAATAAACTCTGTGATTTCTGTTGAAGGCGTACCGGGATAGGCATATACGCCCGAAAGTCCGGCGTTGATTGCTCCCAAGGCAATAGCCTCATCGCCTAAAAGTAACTTTGTGCTTTCCATATAATCTTGTTTTTATGAGTCGTTCACAAATGTAACTATTTTTTTGTCAACTACAATGATTATACACAATAAGTTTTATCGAAAAATGTGAATGTGCTCCTTTTTGAAAATTTGTTAAACTAACAATTGATAATAAAATGTGCTTGTTTTGCTATGTATAGTGCGAAAATTATACTATTTTATAATGAATGTGTTGTAATTTGTCTCAAAAAGTAATAGCTGATATTTTTGCTTTTTAGAGTGGCTTTTTTATACCTTTGTCCGTAGAATTTAAATTTAATACAATTATGGAACTACCTAATGATGTGGCTATGTTACTCAGCCTTGTAAATATGAAATTGCGCGATCGATACTCTTCGTTGGATGAATTGTGCGAGGATATGGATGTAGATCGTGCTGAGTTGGAAAAGAAACTAAATGATGCCGGGTATGAATTTAATGTAGAATTGAATAAGTTTTGGTAGTGACGTTGCGTTCCGGGCTGTTTTGTTATGTTGGCTGGAATATTTCAAAAAGTGTTGAATATGCTGCGAATGCGGGATTTTGTATTTATGTTTAGAGCTATTCTTTGGTGTTTTGCTTATAATTTTCTTTGTTTTGCATTGGTGAGTTGGTGTCGTCTTTGTACATGATATACGAACCGAGTGGATAGTCTATAGAGTATCGTCCGGGACCGGTGATGGCTAAAAGTATGAAGATGGATAAATAGATAAAAGCGAGTTCGCCTTGTGATATCGAGCTGTTGTGTATTGCGGTAAATGCAACGGTCATAGATATAATCATAGGTATTATGGCAATTCTGAAGAGAAATCCAATCATAAAAGCAATAGAACACACCAACTCGGTAAATATGGTTAGTATTAAAGCGAATTGTCTGCTCAATCCGAGTATGGATGGGAAGGTGTCGGATAGAGTTGAGAAATTTTCGAGTTTGTCAATTCCATGCAGCATAAAAAGTATGCCGAATATGAGTCTTAAATAAAGTATGACAAGTGATGTGCTCTGTGTGCCGGCGTATCGGGGAAATAAAATTGAGTAATTCATGGTTGTGTTTTTGATATTACAACGTATCAGTATAATAAATGTTTGGGGTGTGCGGTGATATTACTCTATTCCTGCGTGAGCGGTATTGGTGAAGAGTGGCATTGAGCCGGTTGAGATATAAAGCCATTGTGCTGTGTTGTCCGTAAAAAACTTGCGTGTCGCTCCTCGCTATCTCGGACCGGGATAAAAAATAAAAAAAAAGATGCCAATCTCACGACGAGCATCTTTTTTCTTTTTCTCCATGCCTTCGCAGGCGTTGAGTAAAATCAATCAAAACTTGAACGTTACTCTGAAACTAAACTTTACATTTACACAATATGAAAGGGAATTTTTCTTTTCTGTATGCAAAGAAAACAAGGTCTATTGATATTTGCAAATGTGAGGGGTATAGAGATGGTTTTAGTGATTAAAAGTATTATTTTGTGGTAAATTTTTGTATTTAGTGGTGAAATTTCGATATTAAAATCCACCCCAAATTGTTTTTGGGCAATAATATATGGTAGTTGAGAAAATAAATATTACCTTTGCAAGGAGTAAATAGGAAGTATGTTGATAATTGAAAAACGATGATAGCTCTTTTGACAAGACACCTGCCGGCCTATCTTTTTAAGAAGGCAAATGTGATAAAAATCGTAGCCTTTACGGCTGTGTATGCTTCGATATTTATCAATATTTATAAACCCTTCGGATCGGGTAATTGGATGGAAAATACATCTCAATTTTACTTTTTTCTATATTCGAGTGTCATAGTGCTCATAGGTTTTGTGGTTATTGCATTGAGTCGCATTGTTATGTACTTTTGGTACCAGCGACAAGCAATCGTATATATACAATATCTGATATGGATACTTTTCGAAGTAATATTCATGTCTATATTCTTTACTATTATTGTATTGGCTATTCGTCCCGAAGTGAACGCATGGCTTACGTTTAAAGATTCGTTTTACAATACGGTGCTCATATTGGTTCTCCCGTACTTTATCTGTCATATATTTCTGTCGATGTCTGAACGTAATAAAGAGTTGGAAGAGCGCGACCGTATCAAGCCGCTTGACAGTTCGGTGCGAATGATTGACTTTTATGATGAGCGTGAAACCCTGCGATTGTCGGTAATGAAATCGAAAGTAATATATGTAGAGGCTGCCGATAACTATGTGTACATATTTTACAAAAAACAGAGTGGCGTTACGCGATTTATGTTGCGCAATAGACTCAAGGCAATGGAAAAGTATCTTGCCGATGTCGATATAGTGAGGTGTCACCGTTCGTATATGGTAAATCTGGAGTATGTGAGTGTTATACGTCGTGAACCGGGAGGTATTTATCTCGAACTGAGTATTCCGGAAGTGCCTGATATACCTTTGTCGCAAACTTATCGTGATAAGGTAGATGCTTGGTTTAGGACTGCTGAATAGTGAGGCTGGCCTATATCGATTATATATGATTAATATATATATATATAATGTGAGTAAAAAATACTAACTTTGTGAAGTGAAAGCATTGTGCTTCACAAAGTATAAACTTTGATTTTAGTAATTTCGATATGTTTTTCTTTCGAGATATTATAGGTCATGATGCTCTCAAAAAGAGCTTGATACGTTCGGTTAATGCCGGAAATATAGCTCACGCACAACTATTCTCAGGCATCGAAGGTGTCGGAAAATTTGCTATGGCTATGGCTTATGCACGTTATATCCATTGTACCCATAGAGGTGCAGATGATGCCTGCGGTGAGTGTCCTTCGTGCAGGCAATATAGTGCATTGTCGCATGCCGATTTGCACTTCGTATTTCCGATGGTGCGCAATAAAGATAAGAAGAAAGTACATTGTGATGACTATAGAGAGGCGTGGAGTGAGTTTATATCCTCTCGTGCATACTTTGGCATAGATGATTGGTTGCAAGCCATCAACGCAGAAAATAAACAGGCTATTATATACGCCGATGAAAGCGAAGAAATATGGCGAAAAATGACTCTCAAAAGCTTTTCATCGCCCTATAAAATTATGATTATATGGTTGCCCGAGCGAATGAATGTGGAGTGTGCCAATAAATTGCTGAAACTCTTTGAGGAACCTTATCCCAATACATTGTTTTTGTTGGTAAGTAATGCCCCCGACCAATTGTTGGCGACCATACGTTCTCGTGTGCAACAAATAACACTGCCGGCACTATCGCTCGATGCGATAGCCGAGGCTTTGCAACAGCAATATGGTATTAGTGATATCGATGCGCGAGCCATAGCCCACCTATCATCGGGCAGTTATTTGAAGGCGTGTGACAATCTTTCGCTCAATGAGGATAATAAGTTGTTTTTTGATCTGTTTGTGCAACTTATGCGTTTGTCTTATGCTCGAAGAGTCAAAGAACTGAAGGTGTGGAGTGAAGATACCGCCGACATGGGAAGAGAACGTTTGCGCCGTTTTATAGCCTACGCCTCACGAATGATTCGTGAAAATTATATCTATAATCTTGGACAGCCTATGCTCAATTATATGACGGCCGATGAGTCTCAATTTTCAACTCGTTTCGCACCGTTTATCAATGAGCGCAATGTGCAAGAAATTATAAACATACTCAATGCGGCAGAGAGCGATATAGGTCAAAATGCCAATGCCAAAATCGTGTTGTTTGATCTTGCCGTCAAGCTAATATTGCTGTTGAAAAATTAGCTGTAGCGTTTGAGTCGATATGCAATATATCAATAAGTGGCAACAGGGTATAAAAAAACGAGTAAATTTATTTTTTCTTCGCATACCTTTCGCTATCTTTGCAGTAGATACAATTGTTATACAAAAACAAGCACAATGGCACTATCACTGAAAACTTTGGCTATACGCACGCTTACAGGTGCAGTCTTCGTAGCCATTATAGTAGGCAGTATATTGTACAATCAATATAGTTTTGCGTTTGTCTTTGCCGCTTTTGCAGCAATGGCATCGGCCGAGTTTTATAGACTTGTAGAAGATTTGACGCATGCACCTCGAGGTACATTGTTTGTTGATATTTTAGGTTCGGTATTGTTGTTCATTACATTTTATATCTATGCCGATAAGAATTTTGACATCAGTGGTATAATTACAGTTCCCTATCTGGTCTATTTTTTGGTGCGTTTCATTATGCAATTGTACGATAAAGTGGAACGTCCGCTTGAAGGTTGGGCCTATAGCTTTTTAGGTCAGATATATGTAGCCCTACCCTTTGCCATGTGCAATGTGCTTTATTTCCGCTTTTCGCCCCTCATTCTATTGTCGTTGTTTGTGTTTATATGGGTGAACGATACAGGTGCTTATTTGGTAGGTTGTACCATAGGCAGACATCGATTGTTTGAGCGCATTTCACCCAAAAAATCGTGGGAAGGTTTTTGGGGTGGACTGATTCTTGCGGCAGCAACGGCATATGTAGCATCGTTATATCTGGGTATTCTCAATACTTGGCAGTGGATTGGATTGGCTCTGGTATGCTCTGTGTTTGGAACGTGGGGCGACCTTTGTGAGTCGTTGATAAAACGTTCGCTTAATGTCAAGGATTCAGGCAAGATTCTGCCCGGACATGGAGGCTGGTTAGATCGTTTCGACAGTGTCTTGCTGGCAGCTCCTGCTTCTATTTTATATCTATTTATAGCATTCTCTATTGGGTAATTATCGAAAAATAAGCAGTGTTGTGATACACTGCCTATTATCAATATAGGGTGTATTGTACAATACTACTCTATGGCTACAGCATTCATGCGCTTTTTGAGTTGCTCTGCAGCGTTATGAGCTTTGGCCGATACATT
>JAFZDG010000204.1 GCA_017561285.1 Bacteroidaceae bacterium | reverse complement strand
GATGAGGCATTGCAAGCCTGTGTAAGACTTACCGAACGGTATATTAGCGACCGCCATTTCCCCGACAAAGCCATCGATGCTCTTGACGAGGCCGGTTCGCGCGTACACATCAGCAACATCGTTGTACCTAAGGCAATTGAAGATCTCGAAAAAGAGATAGAAATAGCCAGCGAGAAAAAACTGCAAGCCGTAAGCGACCAAAACTATGAGTTGGCGGCCAGCTACCGCGACCAGTCGCGCAACTTGCAAGTAAAGCTCGAAATTGCCAAGAAAGAATGGGAAAGGAGCCTTGCACAACATCGCGAAATAGTAGATGAAGATACGATAGCCGAGGTGGTTGCCATGATTTCGGGCATACCTGTACAACGTGTCGCCGCGGCCGAAAACCGCCGTTTGCTCGATATGAACAACGAGATAAAACAAGTTGTTATAGGACAAGACAATGCTGTAGATACCGTTGTCAAGGCCATCTTGCGCAACCGCATAGGTCTCAAAGATCCCAACAAACCCATAGGTACATTCCTATTTCTGGGCCCCACAGGTGTGGGTAAAACACACCTTGCCAAGAAACTTGCCGAGCAACTTTTTGACAGCAAGGAGGCTCTTATACGCATTGATATGAGCGAGTTTATGGAAAAATTTACCGTATCGCGTTTAGTAGGAGCGCCTCCCGGATATGTTGGTTATGAAGAGGGTGGACAACTTACCGAGGCTGTTCGCCGCAAACCCTATTCGGTGGTTCTTCTCGATGAGATTGAGAAAGCCCACCCCGACACTTTCAATATACTTTTGCAAGTGATGGACGAAGGTCGACTCACCGATAGTTTGGGACGACACATTGACTTTAAAAACACTGTAATTATTCTTACCTCAAACGTAGGAACACGACAACTCAAGGACTTTGGGCATGGTGTAGGTTATGCAGCCCCCAATATCGATGAAAAAGAGAAATCGCGCGATGTTATCAAAAAAGCCCTCAATCGTGCTTTTTCGCCCGAGTTTCTCAATCGTGTCGATGACGTTGTTATGTTCGACCAACTCGGTAAAGAGGATATTTACAAAATTATAGATATAGAATTGGTAGGATTTATCAATCGCATCGAGCAACTGGGCTACAAGTTTGTCATTACCCACGAAGCCAAAGATTTTATTGCCTCTAAAGGCTATGATGTGCAATATGGCGCACGACCGCTGAAACGCGCCATACAGAAATATCTCGAAGACGAAATGGCCGAAATGATTATACGCACAGCCATACAAGAGGGTGATACAATCAAAGTTGACTACGACAGTAGCGAGGATAAACTGTCAAGCTCTATTATAGACACGACCTCAACCGAAGTATAATAGAAAACTTTTCAAGTCAAAATGTCAGTCTTACGAGGCTGGCATTTTTTTTGCTCTATGAGAGATATAAACAATAAAACAATAAAACTATATAGTATGCAAAAAGGAACTATCGGGGTAACGACCGACAACATCTTCCCCATCATCAAAAAATTCTTGTATAGCGATCACGAAATTTTTCTTCGCGAAGTAGTATCAAATGCAGTAGATGCCTCACAAAAACTCAAGACATTGGCATCTGTTGGCGAGTTTAAAGGCGAATTGGGTACACTCGATGTGCGTGTTGCCATTGACAAAGAAGCAGGCACACTCACCATCAGCGACCGAGGCGTAGGTATGACTGCCGAAGAGATAGATCGCTACATCAACCAAATTGCATTCTCTGGAGCCGAGGAGTTTGTAGAAAAGTATAAAAACGATGCCAATGCCATCATCGGCCATTTTGGTCTCGGTTTCTACTCTACATTTATGGTATCTAAGAAAGTAGAGATACGCACTCTTTCGTACAAAGAGGGGGCTCAAGCCGTACAATGGAGTTGCGATGGCACTCCCAACTTTGAGATGACAGCAATCGAAAAGGCCGAACGTGGTACCGACATCATACTCTATATCGATGATGAGAACAAAGAGTTCTTAGAGACACAACGCATAGAGACACTCTTGCGCAAATACTGCCGTTTCCTTCCCATTCCCATTATATTTGGCAAGGAACAAGAGTGGAAAGATGGTAAATATGTAGATACCGACACCGACAAAGTCATCAACGACCTCACACCGGCATGGACTCGCAAACCTACCGACCTCACCGACGACGATTATCGCAATTTCTATCACGAGATATGCCCCGGAGCCGATGAGCCGCTCTTCTGGATACACCTCAATGTCGACTATCCTTTCAACCTTACCGGTATTCTATACTTCCCCAAGATCAAGAGCAACCTCGACCTCAACCGATACAAAATACAATTGTACTGCAACCAAGTTTATGTTACCGACTCGGTTGAAGGTGTTGTACCCGACTTCCTGATGCTGTTGCAAGGTGTAATAGACTCGCCCGAT
>JAFZDG010000203.1 GCA_017561285.1 Bacteroidaceae bacterium | reverse complement strand
GTCATAACGTGCATCTACCGGCAACAATCGGTAATCTACCGACACCGCATCGCATCCATCACCCGGTATGGTAAGCTTGGCAAAACCGAGGTTAACACCACTTTTGCCGGTCTGCACAATAGCCACCTCGCGACCATCAAGGTTGGTATGCACCTCAGGAGCATCGAGCGTAGTATGTGAGTGACCTCCTATCACAAAGTCGATATAACGGGTATTCTGCACCAAGACCGAGTCTATGACGTTTACATTTACCTCCTCGCCCCTACAACCAAGATGCGACAAGGCCACTACCACATCGGCCCCCTGACGGCGCAACTGCAAAGCTGCACTATCGCCATAGGCTATAGGATCATAATAGTTGACATCTTGTGCATACAGCGGAAACAGCAAACCCTCAGGATTGATATTGAGAGCCACAAAACCAACTTTCACATCACCGGTCTCACACATCCATACCGATTCTACAACTTCTTGCAAGTCACTGCGATTGAAAGTATAATTGGACGATACAGTTACACCATCAAAAGCGCTCAGCATAGCACACAAAGCCTCACAACCATTATCAAACTCATGGTTTCCGATGGTACGAACATCATATCCCAACTCATTAAGCACCAAAGTCTCTACTTCACCACCATAAAAGTTGAAATAGGGTGTTCCTTGCACAGCATCGCCGGCATCTAACAACAGAGCATCGGGATATACACTGCGCAGGCTATCGATAAGCACTTTACGACGCTCTACACCACCCATATCGGCATTACGCTTGGCATCGGCAGCTATTGGATATATTTGACTATGGGTATCGTTGGTAAAAAGTATCACCACCTGTTTTTCGGCCGGAGTACAACTCCACAATAGAGCCAAAACAGCAAGAAGAGTAAAAACTCGAAAGATGCGATATTTCATAAAATTCCATTTTAATGCTTTACAAAGATACGCTTTTATTTCATTAATGCTACACAACACCCTATTTTTTCGGTCACACACGCCCCATACCGCCCCATCGATGAACTTTATGCCCTACCACGTGTTAATAGGACATAACCCTTTAAATTTATTTTGATATGACTACTCCTGCTAAACGTTCGCAAAACTGGCTCCCCGGCATCTTCAATGATTTCTTTGGTAACGAATGGATTGCCAAAACCAACTCATCGGCTCCGGCTCTCAACATTGTCGAAACCGACAAAGAGTATATTGTGGAGATGGCTGTACCGGGTGTTACAAAAGACGATTTCTGCGTAACTGTCGATAAGCACGACCGACTCATTGTTACCGTAGAAAACCGCAGTAACGAAGAGCATGAGCGTAAAGGCAAATTCTTGCGCCGAGAGTTTTCATACTCTCAATTCCAACAGACACTTATCCTTCCTGAGAATGTAAACAAAGATGAGATACACGCCTCACAAAACAACGGCGTTCTCACCATTACCATTCCCAAGAACAATACCACTGCTGCGGCAGAGCCCAAGCGCATTGAGGTAAAATAGAGGTGTCGTGACAAAAAAGTGAGAAATATACCCTTGAGGGTATCTAAACAAACAGGCTGCATCACATTCGTGATACAGCCTGTTCAGGCTTGTAAATATTGATTTTATGATACACACTTTCCGTCTCGCGACGTTATTTTTTTATTATCAAAGTACAACTTTCACTCCATTTACTACATAGAAGCCACGCTCCAATGCAATCTCGTTACGGCCCTCTTTTACAAGTCCGTTATATACAATGCGACCGGCCATATCTACTATTGTAACGTTTCGGGCTGTAGCAGCCTCAACCACTACATAACCACCGGCGGTGTATATGCGATTGTCGCTCTCTACACCCTCTACCGATGTAGGTATGGTTGTTGTATAGCAAATAGTAGTATTGGCAGTAGGCACTGTCACTTCATAACACATCTTGCGCATAAAACGGTCGGTAGCAGCATTCCATGTTGAGTTGCCATTCTCATCCATACCATCATCACCCACAACCGATACAAGACTGTTTTCCAAAGCTACACCATTGGCATCGGTTATATCGCCTACGAGGAAACCGGCACTGCCCCAGTTACCGCTATAACCTTCGAGATAGAACTCAACAGTTACAGTATTACCGGCAGGATAGAGGGCATATGTTGCATCGTTATATACAAAGTCCATCTTGCTATCGTTGTGAATAATGGCCGCACCCTGACGCACACTACCGGCAGCTGCGCGGCTGTCGTCAACATCTACAACATAGTAAATAATAGAAGTAGGCTCACCTGTGTTCTCATCCAAGTAGTAAGGTGTTGCAGGCACTTCACCCTCGCCAAAGTTGTTGTAGATAATAGTGGCTCGGTTGGTGGCAGCAATGACATCTTTGTCAACTATCACCTCTTCAAAATCTACTCGTACAACAACCGATGAAGCCGGCATAGTGAACTCATACAACGATACTTCGCCGGGATTTACTTGAGCAAGAACATCCTCACCGTTCATGGTAATACTCTTGATTACATAGTAACGATAACGACGATCGGTTTCATATACAGTATTTGTATTGAGCGAGACAGTAATCCAGTCATTCTCATTGGCTACATACGATGTATAACCATTGATAGTAGCAGTTGAGACACCGTTGGTCTCTATATCAACAAGATAATTGGCAACCGAAACACATTGTAAAGTAACATTTCCGGTAGCACCTGTATATGAGTGACTAAACTCACCGGTACCCACTACATCGCAATGAACAAACTCTTTACCTCCGGCCAAGCATTTGTAGTAACGCATGCGGTAACCGTTCTTTTCACG
>JAFZDG010000202.1 GCA_017561285.1 Bacteroidaceae bacterium | reverse complement strand
TTTTGCGCGACAAGTGGGCATCGACAATATTGTGTGAGGGCGATAATGTAGTAGCCATAGCAGCTGCCTACGGAGGATAAATAATGAAAAAACTTATCGTTATATCACATCCCGAAATACTACCAAACGAGCCGGAACTGCTGGTGACGGCATTGGATGCCGGTACTCATTATGTGCATTTGCGCAAACCCAATGCTGATGCTCAAGCTATAGCCAATCTGTTGAGTCGGCTACCGGCTCAATATCTGCCTCAAATAGTGTTGCACGATGCGCATCATTTAGCAACAGAATACGCTATTGGGGGCATACATCTCAATAGCAGGCATCCCGATGCTCCTGCTATGTGGCAGGGAAGAGTGAGTAGAAGCTGTCATACGATTGAAGAGATAGCGGCTCACAAAAGCAACTGTCATTACCAGTTTTTGAGTCCTGTTTATAACAGCATCTCAAAGAGCGGATACCGGTCGTCATTCACCACCGAGCAACTGTTAGATGCCCGCAATAAGCGCATTATTGACGATAGCGTGGTGGCATTGGGGGGAATAACACCGGACAACGTCACATCAGCTCTTTCATTGGGTTTTGGCGGTGTGGCACTATTGGGATGTCTATGGTGTAACCCCAACGCAGAACATATAAAACAGACAATTACAGAGATTAAAACAAAACTATTATGCTACAATTCATAACACACCAAACACCACGATACAGCTATGTTGAAGGAGCCATAGAGGCACTCAATGGTGGCTGTAAATGGATACAACTGCGTATGAAAGAGGCTGCCTATGACGAAATATGCAATGCTATAGAGCAACTGAAACCTCTATGTAAAGAAAAAGGGGCTATACTTATCCTTGACGACTATGCAGAACTGGCAGCCAAGCTCGATATAGATGGAGTTCATCTGGGTAAAAACGATATGCCACCCCAAGAGGCTCGCAATCTCATAGGCGAGAAATATATCATAGGTGGCACAGCCAATACGATTGACGATATAAAAAATCTTGTGGCACAAGGAGTCGATTACATTGGTTTAGGGCCTTTCCGACATACCGATACCAAAAAAAATCTGAGTCCTATACTTGGATTGGATGGCTATAAAAACATTCTATCGCAATGCAACGAGGCCGGCATCACAACGCCCATTGTTGCCATTGGAGGTATAGAACCGGAAGATATACCGGCCTTGATGAAAACCGGTATCTCAGGCATAGCTCTTTCGGGCACTATTCTTAGAGCCGATCATCCGGCCGAAGCAACACAAAACATTATTACAACACTTAATAACTTATAGTATGGAAAACAATCTATTAATTGGAGGTCGTGAATTTAGTTCTCGACTATTTTTAGGAACAGGAAAATTTAGCTCAAACGAGCTTATGCAACAAGCTATCGAGGCATCGGGCACGCAAATGGTAACAATGGCCATGAAGCGCATAGATATGAGTAATGCGCATGATGATATGCTGGCCCATATCAAACACGACAACATCCAGTTGCTACCCAACACATCGGGCGTAAGAAATGCCGAAGAGGCTGTTTTAGCAGCACAAATGGCACGTGAGTGCTTTGGTACGAACTTTATCAAACTCGAAATTCATCCCGATCCCAAGTACCTCTTACCCGATGCAACCGAAACCCTGCGAGCAACCGAGCAACTTGTAAAACTTGGTTTTGTGGTGTTGCCTTACATTCCGGCCGATCCGGTATTGTGCAAGCGACTTGAAGATGTGGGTACTGCAGCCGTTATGCCGTTGGGAGCACCCATTGGTACAAACAAAGGTTTGCTTACCCGCGATTTTCTACAAATAATTATCGAGCAAAGTAATGTACCTGTTATTGTCGATGCCGGTATTGGTGCACCATCACACGCGGCCGAAGCAATGGAAATGGGTGCCGATGCCGTATTGGTAAATACAGCCATTGCCATAGCCCGCAATCCCATCCGTATGGCCGAAGCTTTCAGAGATGCCGTTGTTGCCGGTCGTGTGGCATATGAAGCCGGTCTGGGAGCACAATCACTATATGCCGAGGCAAGCAGTCCGCTAACATCATTCCTTAACCTTTAATTGACTGAACTATGAAAATTGAAAACAATATTGTAAAAGATAGTTACCCCGGTTCGGAAAAAGTTTTTGTAGATGGCCAATTATACCCTATCAAGGTTGGTATGCGCCGAATAAACCTAACCGATACAGTAAAGATAACAAATGGTCAACGTGAAGTGACACACAACGCCCCTGTATATGTATATGATACAAGTGGCGACTTTACCAATCCCAATGAAGTGGTTGACATCAATCAAGGACTGAGACGCATACGCGAAGAGTGGATCAAACAACGTGGCGATGTAGAGCAATTGAGTGATATTACATCGGAATATGGTCGTCAAAGACGCGATGATGAGAACCTCAAAGCTATACGCTTCGGGATACAGCATAAACCCTACAGAGCTAAGAATGGCAAACAAATCACACAAATGTATTATGCCAAACAAGGTATCATTACAGCCGAAATGGAGTATGTAGCCATACGTGAAAATATGATGTGTGAAGCTGCCGGTATAACATCTCACATCACGCCCGAGTTTGTACGCAACGAAATAGCTGCCGGTCGCGCCATTATTCCGGCCAATATCAATCACCCCGAAGCCGAGCCGATGATTATCGGTCGCAATTTCTTGGTAAAAATCAACACCAACATTGGTAATTCAGCCCTATCATCGGGCATAGCCGAAGAGGTTGAAAAAGCCGTATGGAGTTGTCACTGGGGTGGCGATACCGTTATGGACCTATCGACCGGCAATAACATTCACGAAACACGCGAATGGATTATACGCAATTCGCCCGTTCCGATGGGTACTGTGCCCATTTATCAAGCCCTTGAGAAAGTAGGCGGTCATATCGAAAAGCTTACTTGGGAAATCTACCGCGATACACTTATAGAACAATGTGAGCAGGGTGTCGATTATTTCACCATACACGCCGGAGTATTGCGTGCCTACGCCACGTTAGTAAAAGACCGACTCACC
>JAFZDG010000201.1 GCA_017561285.1 Bacteroidaceae bacterium | reverse complement strand
TCAATATACTCCACTACAACCGAAGCTCCGGTTGCATCGGCTATAGCCAAGTGATGCGATGTACCTATCGAGGTGTTCATATCGTAGGCTCGCAACAACTCAATGGCTTCGTACACATTGGATGCCTTGTCGAGCAACAGTCGTACGGCTGTTGTGGTTGTAAGGTCGGGTTTTGATGTGGCTTGGTGAGTCTCCTCCTCATCGCCGGCTACCAGGTCGGCTACACAGAGGCCCATTTCGTTGATACCATCGAGGGGCAAATATAGTGCTGTGAGTGCAGCCATTCGCGAGGGTATATCGCCATCGGGTTGCCAATCGGACGGCATACCCATAAAATCGAGACAGGCGGTAGAGATAGAGGCATAGCCATCGGTGGGACGAGCTTTTACTATCATTGCTTTCTGCACCGAAGGAAAGTCGAAGTTGCGACCAAACAATATGCTGTATTCATTGTGAACCACAAATGTGCTACAGCCATAACTTGCTGTGGTATCGGGTTGTGCCGATGCGCCGAAACCTTGCATAAGAAAGTGTGTTACATATTGTGCCAATGCGCTATCGGAGGCTGCCCCACCCTGCTCAAGAAAGGCATCGAAGCCATAGTCGCCCTCATAGCTCATTGTATATAGACCTTCATCTATCATAGTTATACTGCGTGCAGCCTTGACACGTGCATCGTTCATAAAACCATAACCCACAATGCCCACAACCAAGAGCACCACACACACTACTACAACGGCTATAATGATAATTTTCTTTTTCATACCCCTCATATTTTTAGTTTCACATTGCAAAGATAGCACCAAACGAGCAAGATTGTTACACCTTATTGCAAAAAAAGTGTCGCACAGAACATACCATTCTATGCGACATCTATATGCTTACTGCAAGGTTCTATACATTGAAGCGGAAGTGCATAATATCGCCATCTTGCACCACATACTCTTTGCCTTCAATACTCATTTTACCGGCATCCTTGCAAGCGGCTTCCGAGCCAAGAGCTATATAATCCTCGTACTTGATAACCTCGGCACGAATAAAACCCTTCTCGAAGTCGGTGTGAATCACGCCGGCACATTGCGGAGCTTTACTGCCTCGGCGATAGGTCCAAGCACGCACTTCGAGCTCACCGGCTGTGATATAGGTCTCGAGATTGAGCAACTTATAGGCCGAACGTATAAGACGCGACACACCCGACTCTTCAAGTCCCAACTCATCGAGAAACATTTTGCGCTCCTCGTAGTTGTCAAACTCGGCAATCTCCGACTCTGTTTTGGCTGCCAAAATAAGTATCTCGGCATTCTCTTCTTTCACAGCCTCGCGCACACGCTCCACATAGGCATTACCATTCACTGCACTTGCCTCATCGACATTGCATATATACATTACGGGCTTGCTTGTGAGCAAGAAGAGGTCGCGGGCTATGCGTTGCTCGTCTTTGGTTTCAAACTGTACGGTACGTGCAGCCTTGCCTTGTTCCAGGGCCTCTTTATAGCGGCTCAACACCTCGTAGGTCATCTTGGCGTTTTTATCGCCTCCGGTTTGTGCTTGTTTTTGCACTTTGGCAATACGAGCATCTATGGTTTCGAGGTCTTTGAGTTGCAACTCAAAGTCAATAATCTCTTTATCGCGCACCGGATCTACACTACCGTCAACGTGTGTAATATTATCGTCGTCGAAGCAGCGCAACACGTGCAATATAGCATCGGTTTCGCGTATATTGGCCAAGAATTTATTACCCAAACCTTCGCCCTTGCTTGCACCCTTTACAAGACCGGCTATATCTACGATCTCTACCGTAGTGGGTACAATACGTTGGGGATGTATCAGTTCGGCCAACTTATTGAGACGCTCATCGGGTACTGTTATTACTCCCACATTGGGTTCGATAGTACAGAAAGGAAAGTTTGCCGATTGAGCCTTTGCGTTTGACAAACAGTTGAAGAGTGTCGATTTTCCGACGTTGGGCAAGCCAACAATACCGCATTTCAATGCCATGATAAAATATTTAATGTGTTCGTTTTCAAAATCCGCCGCGAAGATACAAATTTTTACGCGTCCTACAAAGTGATGTCGTTTATCAATTGCACAAACATATATTTCGGATACCCCACATCACGCACCACAAGGGTGCTGCGACACGTTCTTACAAACGCCCTTAGGTCACAAAAACAGAGAGCTGCACCCTACGGCACAGCTCCCCGAAAATAAATTGATTATTTAAATATTGTACGTGCAATTGTTATCGCTCATAGCGATACAATCTGTAACGATTTAAAGAACCTCAGCTACTTTTACACCATCAATAGTAATAGTAGATTTTTGACCTTTCTTTTGATTCCAAAGAGGATTACCACTTACATTACCGTTGGCAAAACCGGTGGCAGTTGTTCCGTTTATTTCGATAGTGTACTTATTCTCATTTTTGAGAAGCGAGCTATCTATTTCAATAGCAGCTTTGCCCTCTACGGGAGTAGATGCATTCAATTCGCAACCTACGAATGTAACATTTTGGCCTTTATTTTCGTGGTAGATAAGTACAGACTTACCGGCACTGTTGAATTTGCAATCTTCGAAAGTTACATTATTTGCACCATAAGTCCACACATTGTAAGCATCCGAAGAAGTTTGCTCAAAAGTACAACCCTCGAAGGTTACATCGTTACCATAAAGGAAAGGTTGACCTACGATAGTACAATTTTTGTAGTACTCAGTGTTTGTGTGTTGGAAACCACAGTAGTTTTTGTTTGAGAAAACAAGTTTTACATTCTCAATAGTAACATCACCATGTACACCAAACTTCTTATTCTCAACGTTGAGCACAACATTATTACCGCAACCGATAAAAGTAACACCGGCAGGACAGCTATTCAATGTATATTCGCCATTAGACAAGTAGATGTGTTCATTGGCTTTCAATGCACTATTCAAACCGTTTTGATCAGATACCATATCCGACTCTACAATCATAGTACCACCGGTAACTGTTATTTGATCGGCATATGCAGCAGCATCCTCATCTACCCATACAGCATTAACATTATCGGCAGCAACTCCCTCGAGGTTGACGTTTTCGAGTGTAATATCAGCACCGGCTGCACTCTTCACTACAATAGCAGCTTTCTTAGCTGTAGTGAATGTTGCATTTTTAACGTCCAATGTTACCTTAGAAGGTGCATCAACATATTGCTCATCGATCTTGATACCACGACCGGCGGGAGCATTGATTGTCAAACCATCGATAGTAACATTTTGACCTTTGGCCGAAATCCACATGGCATAGTAGTCGTGTGTTTCGTTAATAGTAACATTGTTCAATGTAACGTTCTTACCGGCATTTGTAAAGGCGATTGACTTACTGAACACAACATTATCCAATACATAGTTACAATTTGCAAAAGTAACATCATATGAATTCCAAGTACCGGTTTTTTGAGAGCTTGTCATTGTACCATTCATAATGGTAACAGTAGCATTGGCATTCTTTGCACCTATTCCAGACCAGTAGTTTGTTGTGATATTAAGTTTCTTTTGGTTCAAATCGATTATAATGTTCTCTGTCTCTTCACCTGCCAACTTATACTCACCGCTACCGGGAGTTTGTGAACCTAATGAAGTGATAGGCAAATCGATATCGGCACCCAAAATAACATGAACGTTCTTGTCGGTCGAAGTAAGTGCTGCACTAAGCTCTTCCGCGTTGTTTACAACAATTACATTATCAGGATTTTTTTGATTGTCATATACGGGAATAATCTCAACATTTACGTCAACATCGCTTGTAAACAATTGACCAAAGATGTTGGTACGGTAGTTGCGTTGCAAAGGTATGTTGGTGAATGTACGAGTTTTTTCGTTATTACCGTCTGTGTAGGTAAGGGTAACAGTGGGGTTAACACCCTTGTCGTTGGTCATAAGAATGTAGTTCATCGCTACATAGTCATAACCGGCTACGGGGAATGCCTCAGTGGGGAGTGTGTTAAGACCAAATGTTACATCCTCTGCTTGATCAACAGTGCGAGTAATGAAGTTGAATTGCTTGTAAGCACGAGTGGTTACAGCAGCCTCTTTCACGTCATAACCTGCGGCAGCCGACTCAGCAAGGTCGCTGGTACCAATGTTGAGTTGTGCAAAAGGACGATACAAATCGATATTAACCGACATACGACCGGTTACGGTGAATGTAGTATCGCGATAGAATGCATCGAGATCCTCACGATTCGATACCAAATCGGCAGGATAATCAACAGTCATTTTCTTGTTGGCGAAATCTACAGTATAGGGAGCTGTAGGTGCGCCGGCCCAGAATACAAGGCAGGTGCAGGGCGGAATCATTGGCCTTGCAGTTTTCCATGGCGCCCAGCAGGGCCTTGTTCTCAAAGAAAACGCCGTCCTTG
>JAFZDG010000200.1 GCA_017561285.1 Bacteroidaceae bacterium | reverse complement strand
GCATAGTGGTCGTGTGATTGGTGCTGTATTGTGTTGGAGTGGTAACTATTCGTTGCGCATCGATAGCGACAACAGTCAAGTACATCACTTCTTTGCCGGTATGTGCAGTGAAGCATCGTATTATAAACTTGCCAAAGGTGAGCATTTTGTTACTCCCAAAGTGGCTTATACCTATAGCGATAGAGGTATAGGTGGAGCGAGTCGCAACTTCCATCGTTGGGCGCGCAACGGTATGGTACATGGTGGTGATAAACTGCGTGATATATTGCTTAACAGTTGGGAAGGTGTATATCTTGATGTGAATGAGGCCGATATGGTGCAAATGATGGAAGATATAGCTCAAATGGGTGGCGAGTTGTTTGTTATGGACGATGGCTGGTTTGGCGATAAATATCCGCGCGCAAAAGACAATACATCACTGGGCGATTGGGTGGTAGATAAGAATAAGCTGCCACGAGGTATTAACTACCTAATAGAAAAAGCCCACGAAAATGGTATAAAATTTGGTATTTGGATTGAGCCTGAAGCAACCAATAGCGTGAGTGAGTTGATGGAACAACATCCCGATTGGGCATTGCAGGTAGATGGTCGTCAAGCTCGTTATGGAAGAGGCGGAACACAAATGTTGCTCGATATGGCCAATCCAAAGGTTCAAGATTTTGTTTTTGATATTGTCGATAATTTGCTTACACAATATCCCGATATAGCCTATATCAAGTGGGATGCCAATGTGGAGTTGTTTAATTATGGTTCTACATATCTTGCTCGCGATGAGCAGTCACATTTGTATATAGATTACCATAAAGGTTTGGAAAGAGTTCTTCAACGCATTCGTGCCAAATATCCCGATGTGGTATTGCAAGCGTGTGGAGGTGGCGGTGGTCGTGCCAACTATGGTGTAATGCCCTATTTCGATGAGTTCTGGGTAAGCGACAATACCGATGCGTTGCAACGAATATATATGCAGTGGGGAGCATCTTATTTCTACCCCGCTATATCAATGGCACAGCATGTGAGTGCATCGCCCAATCATCAAACCGGTCGTTCTATCCCCTTAAAGTTCCGTTTCGATGTAGCTATGACCGGACGTTTGGGTATGGAGTTGCAACCCAAAGATATGAGTGCCGAAGAATTGGATTTCTCAAGGCGAGCCATTGCCGATTACAAGGTTATTCGTCCTATTGTGCAGTTGGGCAATCAATATCGCTTGGTATCGCCCTATGACAAAAAGGGTGTTGCCTCGCTTATGTATGTTAATGATGATGCTTCGCAAGCTGTATTCTTTGCATATAAAATAGAACACTTTACCAATATGAATGTACAACGGGTGCGTATGGATGGACTCGATGCCGATAAGACATATAAAATTACAGAGTTGAATGTGCCGGCCGGTGAGCGACCTTGTCATCTCGATGGTAAGGTATTTACCGGACGTATGCTTATGAACACCGGTGTCGAATTGGCTCTTAACAGAGAGTATGCCAGCCGGGTTCTTATGTTGGTAGAGCAGTAAGATAATATTGTGTAGATTAGAGCGTTTTATTTGAAATGCTCTTGGAAGAATGAACAATAGATAAATATATTGATAATATGAATTTGAATAAACTTCTTTTAGGTGTTGTTACGGCCATGACAATTGTAGGTTGCAACAAACCTTCCGAACCCGTTATCTCGGTCGAAACGATGGGTATAGAGGTTACTCCTGCCGAGAATAGAGAGTATTCCTATAGTGATAAGCGCTGTGGATATTACTATGGGCGAACACATCAACCCCATTTTGCCGAGTGGTATGCCGGTTGGAACGTGAAGCAACGGCGTATAGTGAGCGACTACGATTTGTATGTCGATACAACACTCT
>JAFZDG010000199.1 GCA_017561285.1 Bacteroidaceae bacterium | reverse complement strand
CCTCCGGTTGGGCAGGCTTTCAGTCCTGCTCTTGCCCCCGAGGTGCTCAAGGCTATGGGTATGAATGTAATCTCTTTTCAGCTCAATCAGGTCGCTCGTCAAGATACCGATAGTGGCATCCTATTCAATGCCACTCGTTTGCGACATACAATGAGCGAGGCTCAAAACAGCATTATGCCGCCGCCCCAACTTCGCTTCAAAGGATTTCCCGATGTGGTAAATCTCAGTGGAGAATATCTTATCGAGACGCTTTCCGACTCTTTCGACTCTGTGGGGCTTGACGAAACAATTGTCATTACACGCTCCAACAAGCGTGCCGGTATATTCAACCAGGGCATAAGAAATCAGATATTGTATCGCGAAGAGGAACTTACCGCCGGCGATATGTTGCTTGTAGCCAAGAACAACTACTATTGGGGCAAGGAGTATAAAGAGGTCGATTTCATTGCCAACGGCGACGTTGCTCGCGTAGTGCGTGTACGCAAAACCTACGAGATGTATGGTTTCAGGTTTGCCGATGTGCAATTGCAATTCCCCGACCTGGAGGTTGAGTTAGAAGCACGTATATTGCTCGATACACTGTCAAGTGATGCTCCGGCGCTATCGCGCGAGCAAAACGAACAGTTATATACCGCTATATTAGAAGATTATTCACACATATCTACCCAACGCGAGCGTTTGCAACGACTCAAAGCCGATCCTTGGTTCAATGCATTGCAAGTAAAGTATGCCTATGGTGTCACTTGTCACAAAGCGCAAGGCGGACAGTGGCGGCACGCCTATATCGATATGGGCTATATCGATCCTTCGGCTCTTTCGCTCGACTTCTATCGTTGGCTATATACTGCCATAACACGTGCTACCGAGAAGGTCTATTTTATAAATGTGGGCGAACCTTTTATCGAGTGTGGCGAACACAGAGATTGAGCATCGGGCTGATAGAGGCATCAGAATGCTTCGCCCATATTGAATACCACACCAAATGTGTCGCGACCAAATCCAAAGTCTACTCGCAGATTGACATTGTGTTTCAATTCAAATCGCACTCCCGCACCATAATTCAGCAACATATTATCCCATGACAAGCGGTCGAACGATTCAAATACACCTCCATAGCCTATCCACGCCACAACTCCCACTCGTTTTATAATGCGTTGGCGCAATTCGAGTTGGGCATTTAATTGGTTGTTGTCTATATAACGGCCGGCATAGAATCCTCGCATACGAGAGCCGCCTTCTCCCAACTCGGCTCGTAGTGGCCATGGGGTATCTTTACCGGAGTACATTCCATATAGGTCTACTGCCATTACAGCATCTTTCCACAAAGGTTGGAAATAGTCTATCGTCAAGGTCGTTTTATACACATCTTTCGATGCATTACTCAAAAACTTGGGGTAAATCAACTCTTGCAAGGCTACATATATACCTCGCTTGGGGTTCGGTATAAAGTCGCGCGTGTCATATACAATCGAGGCTCCTATACCGGTGAGCCAGTACGATGTGCGTTGTCCCTGCAAATACGATATATCTCCTATATTGCTCAAGTAGCTATAGCCCATGTTAAGCGATGGCCCTATGTGGAGGTTGTCGGTGATATTATATACATAGTCTGCCTCAAAATTAAATAATCGGCGGGTATATACACTCACCTCGTTTACTTTACAAGCATCATACGAGATACCCCAAAAGTCGAGCGGTTTGTTATAAAACTGCGCATAATAGTGTATGCGCGACTTGCGGTTGAAGTGGTTGTTACCGCCTATACTTATTTTATATTCACCCTTGAGTGTTACGTTGGCAAAGAACTGCAAGTCTGATGGTTGTATAATACTATCCGTACGATCCAAACGATACAATGCCGTAACTACACCGCCAAGACCTACGCTGGCCTCTTGCGAATAGAATGGAAATACCACAAACGATAGGTCAATGGGCCTTTCGTGCGTTTTATCTTTGTTTCCCTTAAAGAGTTGATTGAAAAATTTCTTGAAGATATTATCTTTTTTAGGTTCCTCTGCAACTGGTTGCAGGCTGTCGCTGCTCGCAACCTCTATATTACCGGCAACGCTCGATATGGTGTCGCTATACGATACTTGTTGCTTCTTGTCTTCGTTGGTTATGGGTGTAATTTCTTGAGCATTAATGCGCAAAATGCTCAGTGCTATGATTATCAGTAGGGCGTAATACCGGTTGGGTTTCATTATGGTTTATTTTATTGTTATAAATAATTGAGTGATACAATCTTTTTCATCAATTATTATAACAAACATTCTAATGCAAAGTTAGTAATAATATTCTATTTGATTATGAATAATTATTTAAAATAGCTGAAAATAAACGTTCGCTCATCACACAATATTCACGCTATCGCATCACTTCGGCTCGGTGCAGTATTTATTTTGTGGCCGTAAATTTTTATAAATCAGCAATTATGAATAATATTGATTTCCGCACTTTCAGCCGCAAAAATCTTATGCCTATATCCATAGCCGATGAGGATAGGATTGTGGGCGATTTTCATCGGCGCGATACAATGGTTCTCGATGAGGCATACAAAGCTTGGGAGGCTATTGCATCTCTTCGTACCCAACGCACACGCAACCGCAACTACACCTTTGGTAAGCAGTGGTGCGATACCATTACGCTCTCCGATGGGCGTGTCATTACCGAAGAGCAGTATCTTCGCGAACAGGGTAAGGTTCCTCTCAAAAACAATATGATAAGGCAACTCATCAAGAGTGTTTTAGGCCAATTTCGTGCTGCTCAGACCGAGCCCGTTTGTGTCGCTCGTGAGCGCAGTGAGCAACCTATGGGCGAGCTGATGACTACCGTAATGCAATATGCCTACCAGCACAACCATTTGTATGAACTCGATAGCCGCACGCTCGAGGAGTTCCTTATTTCGGGTTCCTGTTTCCATAAAGTGGGTTACGGTATGCGCAATGGCAAGGTCGATGTTTGGATTG
>JAFZDG010000198.1 GCA_017561285.1 Bacteroidaceae bacterium | reverse complement strand
TGGTAGATCGCACCATCTTCATGTAACTTTTTCTTCCCGTATGCCGCTCTACCATCTTGTGTCCGATGGCGTGTGTGCCGGCACCGCCAGTCTGTGGGGCTATCTCCCACTTACCTATTTTAATTGCCATATTACAATAATTCTTCTATGATGACTTCCTCAAGCTCCCAATCGTGGCTCGAGGTTAACTCGTTATACTTCACTACTCCCTCTCTATTATCATCTCCTGCCCACTCAAGCAAGGGCTTCGACCAGCGTATCACGTAGTCGCCATTGGCAAGACACACTTCGCCGATGGTGCCTGCAAGCCCGGCATTGACGGCAATACATCCTCGCATGGCAGTACCTATAGGTGCTATCTGTGCCATCGGCGTTTGGAAGCTGATATCACCAACAATTGGGGCACCTACTGCCTCCATCACGCCATACACCGCTGCATCGACTACCCTTATATTACCGTTCAAGCAGCTCATTCCACTTACTCTTTACAATGGTTATTTGGGGATTCAAGATTAATACTTCCGGTCTTAACATTCCGGGCACATCAGCATCGGGTATCCACACGACTAATTGACATTCCAATACGCCCAAACCCACCTTCGCCGTATCGACAACGAACATATAACTGTCGTCACTCTGTTTCACTGCGTCACGCTTCTCGATAACGAGGGGGAGATGCCCGTACGTGCCGAAAATCGCCCTAAAGTCGCATTGCGAGAGGGTTATGTTGCCGATGGGCTCGATTGTCACTACCAGCTTCTTAATGGTTCCTTGCGGTACTTCCATATCAAAACTCCTCTCCGGCAATGAGGCGGAGCGAACCATCGTATCCAACATAGATACCCGGAATCATATCTCCCTCCTCTTCTACGACATACAACACATCATAGCGTATGGCTACAACCTCGGCTTTTTTCTCTCCCATATAATACAACAACCTCGTATTGGTGTTGTACCAATATTCGCCGGGAGCAAAACCGCTGGGGGCTACCTTCCGGGCCCACTTGATGCGGATGACGGGCATTGCAGCTCGCAATTGGCTCTCGATATTGGCCCACAGGGCATCTATCAAGGCGGCGAAATCTGCCCCTGTGGGACGCTTTCCGTCGCCGAACATCTCTTTTAATTGTGCTTTATCCATCGTTTCAGTCCTCCTTATTTGGCTCTTATAATATAGGTAGTGCCGGTTATCAGGTTGCCGAGCGATGGCAACTTAAATGCGCCACTCAACGACTGTCCGCCGTTATACCTCGTACCGATAGCAATATACAACTCTGAGTACTCCGCACTGCTGACAGTTCTGCCGTCACAGGGAAGCCATTTAGCCGACAATTGGTTGGCATCACCTCCATACAACACAATACTGCCTATCGGCATCGCATCGTTTTTCACGTCATATATGTTAGTTCTTTCAGCAATCGCATCCCATTGATAGGTGGCACTACCTGCAATCATACCGGCCACAGCTCTCTTCCTGCTATACGCCGGGTAGGTTACCCCACCCACTACCACATCGATATCATCTTCTACTACGCTCAATCCATTCGCGACCAAACCGCCTTCAAAATACACCAAGCCTTCGCCCGACAACACTACCCATCCGGCGCCTCGGCGAGTGCCGCTCGATTCCAACGCGCACCCGCTCAAGATAGCACCACTCATCGCACTGGGTATATACATATTCGACAACTCGGCTACAGCATCTACATAATCCTGCAACTGTTGGAAGGTTTCGGCATCTACCGGGAAGTTACCGCCTTCTTGGCCTACAAATTTACCTCTTACTATTCCTGCCATATATATACATATTATTATTGAACATACTCTATCCTATATCGCATCGAGGCGAGCTTGCCTCTGTTCACCAACGCCGCCAACCGACTTGCTTTCTCGGTATCTCGCCACTCTTGGGGGGCTCGAACAACGAAATTCAACTCTCGTCCTGCCTCATAGCCTCTCGGCGGGGTTAACACATACGCACCGATGCCTACCATTACGGGCTTGCCGAGCGCTCTTGTATATACTATCAACATCTCGCTGTTGGGCTGCGCATCGACGAGGTCAACTCGTCGCTGGTCGGCATCTAACCTATCATTCAACATCGCACGCAACTTGCACACTTGGCTGTTATGTCTTATGTCATACTTTACATCATCGGCATAACGGCTCCATTGCATCACCAATCTCCCCACTTGTCCTACAAGAACTTGCACCAGCGCTGTCAACTTGCTGCGCCGCAATACAAGGGGGAGCTGCATCACTACCCACTTCTCTACATCATATACGCTCATAGCTGCTATATGCTTCAAGATTCACAATAACCTCTTCGGGTTTCATATACCCGGCAACGGGTATATAGCGCACATTCACACCTCTCGATACGCCGGTGCCGTATTCCTCTACGGTGGCTTGCTCAATCTCGGCAATTTTCACACCCTGCACACGCTGCACCGCATCTATTAGCGCCATATTGCTATACTCGCCGTTGAACTCCAAGTTCTCTACATACAACTCTATCACACTTCGCACACGCTCGCGCATCACCTCTGGCGACAAAATTGGATCGTAGAGCACCTTGACGGAGCAGCGGAAGAGGTCGGCGGGCTTATTCACCAGCTCTATTCGCACACCCACATCTTTTACTTCATTCATATAGGCGGCTACTTGTACAGCTTCGGCCGCTGTCAAGGGAACTCTGCGGCCGCTGGCATCTTCTCCCGCCACCTTCACGTACAACACACTATAATCTCTCCCCTCTATGGCAGCTGCATACTTCACAATGCGAAGCTGCTCTATCTCACTGTCGCTCATTCCCGCCAGGTCGTACTGATCACTGCCGGGCATCAATACCTTGCCACTGACAAAGTACTTGGCTTTGGCGGCGTACCAATCGACACGATGGGGGGTTTGCGCGGCCAACTCTACATCAACATCCATCTTCCACGCCTCCCACAGCTGTTCGGCTACATTGATGGCGCTGGCTACTACCCACAGCAGCAATCGCCATATCGAGGCTGTACTGCTGCTGTTCAACACTGCCAACTCACTGCGCTGCGCCTTGTCACGCAACATCGCATCATATATCTCTCTGGTTGTTCTTGCCATATCTGCTATTATTATGCTATTACCGCTCCTTGTGCCAGCACTCTTGCCAGCGTGTCGAGCACTACCTTCTCTATTTCATCTGCGCCCTCTTTCAGGTTGGCTGCACTGACTGTGATGCTGTCGAGCAACTTACCTACGGTGATATTCACGACCTTGGGACCGCCACTCGCCACGCCACTGCTCACAGCAGTGGCACTGCCTGCATTAGCACTCTGCATCGTGGCTAACGCACTGGCTTGCGCGGCGGCAAGCTTATCGCTCTCTCCGGCACTCATGCCGGGCATACTGCTCGCTCCGACACTCACACCGGGCACCTTGCTCGTCAACCCTATAGCTCGCAACGCACCATTTACCCAATTGGTGGTACTCTCTATAATAGGACGAATGATGTGTTGCCACATCCATTGCATCCTATCTACTACCTTGTTCACTACACCCAGCAACGCCTGTGCGGTGGTGTACACCATATCCCACGCCAATTTGAACAGCTCATTCTTGTTTAACAGCTGCACGAACTCGCCCACCAGCTGCCCCACAAATCCCAATACCCGGCCTACAGTTGGCACAATCTGCTGCCAGATAGCCCACAAGCCGCCTACATACTGGTTCATCAAGCCACCCTCTTCGCGTAGCGAGGCAAAGGTCTCCCGTACGGGTGCAAGGGCACTTATCCAACCCTGCAATACTCCCCACACATAGCTCGCACTCTCACGCAGGTAGGGTAGGTACGTCTCTACAAGGGGCATCACACTCTCGTTCACGAACTTCATCACATCGGTGGCTATCGGCATCAGGCTCTCGCCAAGCCCTACCATCAGCTCTTCCCATTGCCCCATCATCAGCATATATTGGCCCGCAGGTGTCTTGGCGATTGCATCCAGCACACCACCAAACTGACCTCCCTGGCCGGTCGCATAGTCAAGAGCCTTCCACACCATATCCGATGTAATCAAGCCCTTGCTCATCTCCTCATTCAGCTGCGCAGCACTCTTGCCGCTCATCTCGGCTATCGTATTGATAGGGTTCCAGCCGGCATTGATCATTTGCAGCCTATCCTGTCCTTGCAACTTACCCGCAGCGCTCATCTGGCTCAACGCCAAGCCTAAGCTCTGCATCCTACCCGCATCGCCCATCGCTACATTGCCTATCTTGGCAATCCGCCCTGCTATATCGCCCTTCACACCGAAGGCCATCATCGTACGAGCTATGTCAAACACCTCGCCACCCAGCATCGTGTCACGCATCAAGGTTCTCAGCTGCCCAACCATCGCCTCTCCTTGAGCCCTTCCACCGGCAAGGATATTGTAACTCGCCTGTATCTTCTGGCGCTCAAAGGCCGCCCTCATCGCACTGCCTATACCGTTGCTTACTGCCATCACCGCAGCACCTATTGCAGCTGCCCCCACAGCACCCTTACCTCCGAGCATCGCCAATACTCCACCACTATTGGGCTTCACGTTAGCTGCGCGCTCAAGTCGCTGTGTCAGGCTATCTACGCTTCGGGCAAGGCTCTCGATATGGCGCTGCATATCCCGCGTAGCTCTCGCATTATCCTGAATAGCACGCTGGGTGCTCACGAATCGGCGCAGCATATTACGGCTGGCTGCGTTCACCACCCCATTGCTCTGTTGCACTGTGCGGGCAAAACCCCGCATCGGCGCGCTCGCCATGTCTCGCAGACTTATAGAATACTCTACATTCGCCATATTACGCTACAACTTAAATCGTCCAAATCCTTCTTCCCACATCTTCAGCGCCACACCGGTTCGGTAATAAAATACCTCATCCGGCCACAGCTCGGCTGCTGCTCCAAAAGTTACCAACCCAAAGGCTGTCAACCACTCAACAGAACCACTCTTCGCCTCTCTGCCTCGCATCACAGCTTCGAGGCTCGCCCTTTTTTTATTTCCACAACAGTAGCGAACTGCATCATAGCTGCCATGAAGTAGTCATCATCATCTATCACCTCTGCATCGCCACCCAATGTCAACTCGTTCAATGCATACCGCGTGGCTTCTGCCATACCTTCGCCGGCCATCAACATTGAGTACTGCGACATCACAGCAGGTGTCATAGGCTTCAGTACGATCATTTTTCCCTCTACCTCTATTACCGACAAGGGTTTGGGCTCGTACTGGGCTTTCCATTTTTTCAGCTGCTCGCCGAACTTCTCAAGAGCCATCTCTTCAAGGCTCTTGACCTCTATAATTTCTCTCGCGTCTGTCATAATTTCGTCTTTTTTTTAATCGTTATTTAATCGCTCTTTAAGGAGTGGGAGAGGTGCTATACCTCTCCTTCCTACAACATCGTCTTCACTATGCTCATTGCCTTCCACGACAAGGTGATTTCTCGGTTCTTGTCATTTTGGCTTTGCTTGTCTTCCACGCCCTCGAAGGCAATGCCGGTTACGCTGTACATTACTACGGGATCGGCTTTCGATTTCTGGAGCTTCACTACCATACTTACCAGCTCATGAGGCACACGAGCGATGCTGTCATACCCTGCTGCCTGCGCCGCTCTATCCAACGCATCGAGCTCGTAGCCAAGTAGCGTAACACTGCCGGTGTAGGTTACATTACCTTCGTTAATATCTACGGGTTCATTGCCGGCTCCATACACATACTCCTTCTCTATCGAGGTGTTCAACATCCACCCGCGCAACCCGGTTATCGTGCGGTTCAACAGCACAACCTTGCCATGCTGCCACGCACATTCACTGCTTCTTATCTTCAAGTTGGGCATACCTACTCCTCTTCTTTAAGGTTACTTACTAAGTTCAGAGACACGTTGATCCATGTGTTATAGCCCAGTGGCAACACACTGATGTTCACCGTCAAGGTCCTCGTGTTGATTAAGTCTTGCTCTATCGGCACTACGACCTTCACATTGCTCACTTGGTCGCCCATCTGGGCTCGCAATTGGCTCTCAATGATCTTGGCCATCGACTCGGCATCAGCCACATCGATAGTGCCATCATCTGCCATCTGCATCGAGCTCTCCACATAAGGCATATACGCTGCTATCGCTACACGTTGCGCCTTGTCAACAACTCTACCATGTGCCAGAATCGAGTAGTCATCACTCGAGCACATATTATCGACACCAAAGTACCACCCTTCTTGCCCCTGTCTGCGCATGAAGGTCAAGAAGCCGGCATCGTGCCACTCCTCCACGAGCGATACACCTACTACATCATAGGGGGCAT